>CALWVB010000119.1 GCA_944384895.1 uncultured Clostridia bacterium
ATCATGAGGAAATATTATTAACGAGTTAGATATGAAATATATTCAGAAAAACTACCGATTTAAGAAAGCTATGAGGGGGCGCCTGCGTGCCACCATATTTTATATGGTGGCTATATGCAAAATAATTTGCTATATTTAAGATAAAGTTCTTATAATAATTCTTACTTTATATTATTATCATGCATAAATTAGCAGCTATTATTTTGCATCCGGTGCATCTTTTAAGATGCACCACGCAGGCGCCCCCTTTATAGCGGTACTTTCACCCACATGTTTGATTATTATAATTTAGTTTTATTATTTTGTATTATCAAAAGTACGCTTAGGGAGAGAATGATATATTAAATTATATGATTCAATAAGCATATCTTTTAAAAGCTCAATTGGAATATTTCCATCTTCAAAAATACTATTCCAATGTTCTTTATTAGAGTAATAACCAGGGATAATATCATCATACTGTTCCCTTAATAGATAACCATATTCAGGTTTAAGCTTTAAAGTGATAATAGGGCGTTTATCTTTATATTTACCCCGCATCATAAACATTTTTCCGCCTACAAAATATCTTTGCGCATCCCATACAGGTTGATAATCTTTAGTTGTAAAAGGCATATCTAAACAGAACTTATCAACCCATGATGTATCCATAATTATTCCTCCATAATTAACATATTTAAATATTATTAGGCTATTTCAGTTTTATTACCATAAAAACTTAAATTACTTTGCCGTCTGCTGCGGCTGACAACCAAAGCTACTGAGAATATTGCAGCGGCAAAACCTAATTGTATAAGCATATCGATAAAAGCTGGGGATAATGACTGCCAAGTGAAATTAGTAAGTGAACCTATTTTGTTTAAAGCTGAAACATACCAATAAGTTGGGATAAAATGAGCAGCTGCAACTACGTTACTGCCTATAAATTCTAAAGGAACTAATACTCCGCCAAGAAAACTTAAAAATAAAGATATAAAGTTTGCAGCAGCATTTTGTGTGTTTGCGCCTTTTATAAATATTCCGCATATAAATCCTATAGATAGGCTGACTATAGTATAAACAAACATATTGAGCATTAATAATAGGATAATACGGATATCAGCACCTGCAAGTTTAGAGCCATAAAATGCAAAGCCAAATATTACTAAGAATAGATAAAATATAAATGCAAGCGTTCCTGTGCTAAGGGATAACTGAAAATTTATGCTCCTGAGTTTCATTGGAGAACATATATTACGCATACGCAAATCAGGGCGATTAAATACTAACATTATAGTACTTGTTCCTAATATAATCAATACAACTAAAATATATCCCATCATACGATAATATACAAGAAAATTTTGATCAATTGGAGCAGAATCTCCAAATATCTTTTTTGTGACTTGAGTTTCATATGATAAGTCATTATTAATATTTTTTATGATAGTTTGTTCATCCATATTTAAACTTGTATCATAATAAAGCTTTGCTGTTGAAAGATATTGATTTATCATATTATCAGCATAATACCCTTTAGCGGAATCAGGTACAATAGTCTTTTGCAATTTTATATCGCCGTTATTATGAAAGCTATCAGTAAATCCGTCAGGTATAAATAAAATATAATCTACACTATGATAAAACAATGCATCCTGCAAAACCTGCTTATTATCATTAAGAGCTATATATTCAGAATGATCTTTTATATAATCTATCAAACCGTTTATTAATAATGAATCGGTATCTCTATTGATAATAGAAATTTTTGCATTAGTTTCATTAAATTGTTCGGTTTCATTATTATATGAAATGGAAGTAAGCAGTACAGAAAGAGCTAAAAACAATACCAAATAAATTATAATTGAAGTCGCACGGCGTTTAGTTATTTTTAGACAGGCGCTAAATACTTTCATATTTCTGCCTCCTTAATAAAATCGCTGTACCTAACAACATAACAACTGCCATTATTATTAATACACCTATATCTAAAAAATACCGGTTTAAATCATCATAAAAATATAGACAATAAAATGCATCGCTGATTAAAGCTGCAGGGTTTATCCAGGCAAGTATTGGGATATTTTGAGCGATAATATAATTTATACCGCTTATCATAAGTCCAGCCATAAAACAAAAGACCATTGATATGCAAATTATAATAGCGGTTTTTACGATTTCACTCCATTTTGTTGCAGCAGTTATAAGAGCGCCCATAGCTACGCCTACTATGCTGCCAATGATACAGGTTAAAACAATAAATAATGCTTTATTGCCAAAATCTATACCTAGAACAAATATTATATAGCCTAAAACTATAAATAGGCAGGCAAGATGAACTGTAAATCCGCCAAACAGATCGTATAATACAATACGGAGCTTATTAATTGGAGCTAAGCTATTGCGTATTCCAACAGAGGATAAGTTGGACTGCATATGGAGTACGCTGCTAAGTCCTTGAAATGCACCGTAAAGACATACCATAGCAAGTAAAGCATAAAAATAAGTAACAGTTGCAGAAGGTTTATTAGATGATAATGAAATTTCCTCAGTAAAGGATTCTATTTCATTCACACTATTAACAGATATATGATTTAACGCCTGTGGATTATTTGAAGCAATATTCATTATACTTGAATATGTCTGCTGATAACTATCAAGGAAATTTTTCATAATAGTTTGATTAAGGCCGTTTTCTTTTACAATAAGTTCTGGCTGCTTATCAACTATAATATATCCGTCAATATCACCATTTTCCAATAATGTATCTGCCTGGCTTGCAGAAGAAACATAAGTTAATGAAAATAATTGATTATCGCCGCTTTTTGATACTTCATCCAAAGCTTTATTAAAATATTCATTTTGCCTGTATGCATTGTTATCAACCACAGCAACATTTATAATATCAAGCTGTTCAGCTTTATCTATATCTCCTAGAGCAAATGAAAATAATGTTGCAATCAATATAGGAAAAATCCAGGTCCAGAATATCATATCTTTAGCTCTTATGGAACTTTTGATACGATTTATAAAAATATTAGAAAACATATAAATATCCCTCTTTATCAATCACGGAGTTGTTTACCGGTAATTTCAAGGAAGACATCATTTAATGTAGGCGGTTCGGAATATACTCTTCCAAATGGTATATCTTTATTCTGAAGATATCCTAATAAATTTATAAGATTATGCCGTCCTTTTATAAAATGAACAGTAAGCCGGTTTTCTGAAAAATCAGCTTGAGTAACATCTTTTATCTGTTTAATTTCATATAAATTTTTATTATCAAGCTGATATAATTCAACAGTAATTTTTTCTCCTGTATTTATCATGCTTTTAAGCTGTTCTTTTGTACCAGTGGCAACAGCCTTACCGTTATCCATAATCATAATCCGGCTGCATATATGTTCAGCTTCTTCCATGTAATGGGTAGTATAAATAATAGTAGCGCCGTCTTTATTGAGATTTTGTATGCCTTCTAAAATATTATTGCGGCTTTGCGGGTCAACGGCTACAGTTGGTTCGTCAAGGATAATAAGCTTAGGTTTATGGGCAATACCGCAAGCTATATTAAGCCGCCTTAAAAGGCCGCCGCTTAATTTTTTCGGAAGAAATTTCTGATAATCATTTAAACCGACAAAATCTATAGCTTCTTTAACCAATTGCTGGCGTTTAGTTTTTTGTGGGATATATAACCCACAGAAATAATTTATATTTTCGTAAACTGTAAGTTCATTAAATACCGCGATATTTTGAAGGACTATCCCAATATTGCGCTTTATATCATACGCATCCGGCGACATAGGCTTATTAAATATTTCAACAGTGCCTTTGTCATATTTTAATAATGATAAAATACAGTTTATAGCTGTAGTTTTACCTGAACCATTTGGGCCTAATAAACCAAATATCTCGCCCTCGTTTATCTGCAAATTAAAATGGTCAAGCGCAACTAGATCGCCATACCGTTTTACCAGATTTTGTACATTAATTACCATATAATAAAACGCTCCTTTTATATTTACTTTTTAGTAAAGGTAATTTAAATAAAAGAAAATAGAGTAAATTTATTTTATAAGACTGATATATAAAAATAGATTATAATACACTGGTTGTATTATAAGAATTACTGTTAAAATATTATGGCGCCTCTTTATTTTTAATATCCATATATGCTTCTTTTATAATAGCCGCTGCAGGTACCTGCGGGGGTTATTTTATTTGCTATTTAGTAACTGCTGCTTGAAGGCAGAGGGGGCGCCTGCGTGGCGCATCTTTTTAGATGCGCCGGATGCAAAATAATAGTTGTTAATTAAGAATGGGATAAAAATATAAAATAAGTATTGTTTAAGCGACAGTATCTTTATATTAAAAATTATTTTGCATTTAGCCACCATATTTATAATATGGTGGCACGCAGGCGCCCCCTCAGAGATTCATATAATCGGTAGCTTTGATATTACACTTTAAAATAATTTAGCTATATATACAACGTAAATTTCTATCTCAAAAGGTATAATTTAGATTAATATATTATTTGTTATAATTATATTTAATATATAAGAAAACAAAAAGTATTGCTTGTCATAAAATCATTATGACAATTGTCATGATTATTTAATATAACTGTACATGGAATAGGAGTTTATGATAAGATATAAAAAAGAAGGTGAATATAGGTGAGAGAATTAACAGATAAATTGATATTATTATGCTGCTGTATAACTATAATGGTTGGAAATAAAATTACAGCCTTATCCATTGTAGTGTTGCTGTCAGCTATTACAATAAGTTCGCTTAATAGCTATTTTGATGGAAAATATTCAAAATATATAGGGAGTATTTATCTTGTTTTATGCATCTTAAAATTGGAATTTTTAATATTACTTCCGCTTATTATATATGACTTATTTACAAGACAGTTCATATATTTAATAGCAGCATTCATCATTCCGTTTGCGATACATTGGAATGATATATTAGTAAAAGATTTAGTATGTATTATCATATTTATGGCATTAGCATTATATTTAAAAATACGTTCTGATAAAATAGCGCAATATAGTATAAGCTATCATGATTTACAAGATAGTTCTAAAGAATTATCTATGATATTTGAAAAAAAGAATAAAGAATTGATGGAAAAACAGGATTATGAATTAAAATTAGCAACATTGAATGAAAGAAACCGTATAGCACGGGAAATACATGATAATGTAGGACATATGCTGTCAAGATCAATTTTACAGGTAGGTGCTTTATTGGTTATAAATAAAGATAAGGCTGTTGAAAACAGCCTTAATAATATAAAAAGCACGCTGTCTGAAGCTATGGACAATATTCGCAGCAGCGTACATAATTTATATGATGAATCTATGGATTTGCGTACACAAATAAATACAATAATAAAAGAATTTACATTTTGTCCTGTATCTCTAGATTATGATGCAGATAATATGAGTAAAAGCTTAAAATATTGCTTTATTGCTATTATTAGGGAAGCTCTTTCAAATATAATAAAACATTCCAATGCTACAAAAGTAGAAATTATTATAAGAGAGCACCCGGCATTTTTTCAGCTTATTATAAATGATAATGGAAATATAAATAAAAAAGATGACAATAAAGGAATAGGCCTTAAAAGTATGGTTGATAGGGTTAAAGCCTTTGATGGAACATTTTTAATAGATAAAACAAATGGATTTAAAATATTTATATCCATACCAAAGGAGTCGGAAAATATAGATGAAAATTTTAATAGTTGATGATGATCCGTTAGTATGTACATCATTAAGCACAATACTGCAATCGGATAAACAAATTGAAATAGCTGGATTAGGTTATAATGCTATGGATGCAGTACGTTTATACGAAAAATTACAACCGGATATTTTACTGATGGATATACGTATGGGAGAAAAAACCGGTTTAGATGCAGCAAAAATTATACTTGAAAAATATAAAGAAGCAAAAATATTATTTTTAACTACATTTTCAGATGATGATTATATAATAAAAGCAATAAAAATGGGAGCTAAAGGTTATTTGATAAAACAAAATTTTGAAAGTATTATACCGGCATTAAAAGCTGTTTATATGGGACAAAGTGTATTTGGAGATGCTATTATTAATAAACTTCCGGATTTAATAAATAAAGAAAGCAAAATAGATTTTTCAGTTAAAGGTATAAGCGAAAGGGAACAGGATGTAATATCATTGGTTGCAAAGGGTTATAGCAATAAAGAAATATCCGAACAGTTATATTTAAGCGAAGGTACGGTTAGAAATTATATAAGTACAATATTAGATAAATTAGATCTCAGAGATAGAACCCAGCTTGCAGTTTTTTATTATAATAATTTTTAATATATAAATAAAACCCCAGGATATATGATAACATGTCCTGGGGTTAATAATTGTTAATTTTGTATTTGACTGCGTAATTTATCGCCTTCTTTTTGAAGATCGTCTATTTTTTTAAAACCTTCTTCACATAAAGAATTATTTATTTTACCTGTTACTTCTATTTTAGTAACATCCGTATATACTGATGGATAGATTGTTAAAACAGGTCCTTCAATGGTGAAATTTATCATTTGGCCGGGTTTTATGTCATCAGCCGGGATCTTTTTATTATCCTGATCAACTACTTTAATATTTTCTGAACCATAATGGATATATCCAATCTCTCTGCCAAATCTTGAATATTTTTCTTCGATTACCAATAAACTATAACCGCTGTTTTTTACAACACAGGCGCTTACTATGGCAGGTTCTAGTTTTAAATGCTTGTTATCTCGGAGGAAAACAGGGATTAATATAGCAGCTGTGATTATTATGATGATTATAACAGCAATGATAATGATCCAAATTATCTTTTTCTTAGACAAGCTGTAAACCTCCTTTTAATTTATCGATAGGACATGAATTTATTAACATGCCAGTCGCGCAGTCTTAATACAATAGCATTGCCGTTGCTTGTATCATGAGCGGTTATAAATCCGATTATATTCTGATCACCGTCTAAAACCGGACCGCCGCTCATACCGCGTTCGGATGTATTATTAAATACAAACTGATATGCAGTGTTGTTTATAATATTTCCGCCAATCAGATACATATCCTGTAAATCTGCGGGATAGCCTTGTCCTCTGACCCACCATCCCCAAATATCGCCGCTCGGAGCTGACAGATTTAAATAACCTGTATCAAAACTTGTATCTAATTCCACAACTCCCCAGTCATCGGTAGAATCAAAGGAATCATGCCAGTAACCGCTGACTTCAACAATTTGAGAAAGAGCCATTCCATATGGCTGAGAAGGATATGCCGAACGGTTTGCGGGAGTTACAACTATATAGTCGCACCATTGCGCTGTATTCAAAATTTCGTCTTTAATATATATACAATGCCCGGCTGTAGCAATATGATTTGGCGCAATCATAAATCCGGATCCGTAACCATATGAACCATCCTTTAGAATAACAGTTAATTTACATGTTGAACGGGTATCAAAATAGTTTTGGGGATTATATTCAAACTAATAGTTAGGATAAGCCCTAGGCGTTACAGAACAAGTGGAATTATCAAAAGTGTAAGATGAATTAGCAGCAGATTCTGACGGATGATCAAATTGACTTCCGTCTACAAAAGAGGTTTGACCTGTTGACGGGTCATACTGATATGAATAATTTTCCCTATGGTTTTCATTTGATTCATATGTATCATATGTATCCACAGACGATATTTCGTCAGATAAAAGCGTTTCTATAGGAGGAGCCTCTTTTATTATTTTATTTATAGCATCCAGTCCAACTTGTCCGCCTTTTCGCAATACAAGCTGCATATCTTCTTTTGTAAACCCATCCGGAAGCTTGCCGGGCTTTGAATTGTTTAGCTGATTAATAAGCTGCCGGACATTTTCAGAAATAGGTTCATTTTGTGCAGTCTCAGATATTTGTTTGTTTTGTATAGGTGTAGAAGCATTCTCATTTTGAACAGTTCGCTGTGCATGTGCGCTTGTGATAAAAGAAAATGATAAAGCTAAAACTAACAATAGACAGATAATTTTTTTGAATCTGATTCCAACACCTCTGTTTACACAACAATACAAAATATATAATTTTATTTAATAAAATTATATATGATACACCATGTTCTATCAATACGAATCACTAAATACATAAAAAATTTAACTAGTAAAAACAATAACAACTTTGAGCGCTGTATTTGGGGAAAGCTATATTGCCCTAAATTAAACAATATAAAAATGAAAGTAAAAATATGTAATATAATATTAGAGAAAGCATCTCTGGTTACGATATCGTAAAAGGGGGCGCCTGCGTGCAACCATATGAAATATGGTTGCCAAATGCAAAATAATTTGCCATATAAAGATACTAAGTATTTAAAATAATACTAGTTTCTTTTTTTAACTCAGCCTGAGTATTAAAAAATTATTTTGCGTAAAGCGCATCCTTTGGATGCGCTGCGCAGGCGCCCCCATAAACGGTACTTTTACATTATCTGTTGTTTTTTTATTATATTATCTCTTAAAAAAATTTACTGTAATAAATTCATTTTTATTTTGCATTACCTATATTTTTTACTGTACGGCTACTTTTGATGGCTTTCTTATTTTGTAAAGTATTTTTTGCCTTTGGCGCATAATCCTTCATTTCAGGGATTGCACCTCCGGCTACTGCCCAAAAATATAAACTGGCAACACTACAATAAGGGCTGAATCGCCTACGATATTTTTCAAATAATTTCCGGTCGATTTTGCGGTGATGATAAACCATTCTTATACCTCTTAAAATTGCTAAATCACCATAACTGAATATATTAGGTCTCTGCATACAAAATAACAATATCATTTCCGCTGTCCATACTCCGATTCCTTGCAAACTTATAAGCTCTGCAATAGCATCTTCATCAGATTTATTCCAAATACCTTCTAAATCAAATGTGCCGTCTTTAATCTTTCTAGCAAAATCCGTTATATATTGTACTTTACGGAAGGTCATTCCAAATGATTGCAGCCGGTTTTCCCCTGCTTGAATAATAGTATCGGCGTTTACAATACCAAGGCCATCTTTCATTCTTTGCCATATAGTGGCTTGTGCTTTTGTAGAAATTTGTTGTCCAATAATATGATGTACAACAGCAGAAAATAAGTCGGTATCAACATGGCGTTTAACTGGACCAATTTTATCAATTACCTCACTAAGACGCTTATCTTTTTGCTTTAAATAAGATATTTCCTTCTCACCATATTGAAAAAACATTTAGAATTTTACCTCCCAGTTTAATGCTCTTATTATATATTATCATAATATATAATAAATGAAGAGGCAATAGAAATAAACATTATAAAATTAATTTATTTCACTTGATTAATAAAATTTGAGTTGCAATAGGAAAAGCTATATTATCCTAAATTAAACAATATATAAAAACATGCATTAAAATATTAAAGAAAACATTTAAAGTTACGATACCGTAAAAAGGGGGGCGCCTGCGTGCAACCATATTTCATATGGTTGCCAAATGCAAAATAATTTGCTAAATAAAGATGATGTGTGTTTAAGGAAATATTTGTTTCTCTTTTTAACTCAGCCTGAGTATTAAAAGATTATTTTGCGTAAAGCGCATCCAAAGGATGCGCTGCGCAGGCGCCTCCATAAACGGTACTTTTACATTATCTGTTGCTTTTTTATACTAGATATATTATTTATAATTTTAGTTTTGAGTGATTTAAATTATCTTAGAAAATGCAATAGGACAAAACTTTTCAAGATTTTTCAGGATTCTTATAAAAGTCTTCAGCGAATATATTGACAGAATAAAAAGCCTTGATATATCAAGGCTTTTTGTATGACATTATAAAATGAATAACTGTCGCCGATACAGAGGAAGCAGAGATATGAACTTTGTCGGCTGATTACTCAACTCAGATTTAGATGAACAAAATACATTCCTCAAATTTTCAACAATTTGAGTTAAAAAACAGCCGATACTAATTATAAACAAATTATCTATAACCGCTAGTTGATTCTTCTACTTGTAATTTAGGATATCCTAATGCTTCCAATGCAATTTCTACTTCAAAAAAATTCTTTTGATAATTAGGGCCGGTTATAATTTTTTTGATAATAGATTTTGGAAAAGTTAAAGGTATATAGGTATTTAACATATTTCTTTTAGCAAATACTTCTGCTTTTTTAATTTTCCAGCCATCGGACAGCTTTTGTAACTCATTGTGTTTAGTATATATTAGTCTTGTTTCACGTTCGCTTTCATAATGTTTTGTTTTGTAATTAATACCAGAATCAAAATGGGATTTAATTTGTTTCATTGCCCTGTCCATCATTTCAATCGTATTATCACAGAGGTTATCAGTTAAATCTTTATATATAGATGGAATAAACGGTTGGACGTTTTCTTCGCTTATATAAGAAATGTTTTGGTATTTTAGGCTGCCATTACTTTCAGATACTATTTTATTAAATTCATTTTCATCAAAACCTATGGCTAATCCTTGTCCATTATCTGCATATGCAATCCACTGGCTTACTGAATCTGAATTCTTACTAAAACATACGGCATATTCAGGATATGCCCCCAAAGGATTTTCATATATTTGAATTGCGCCTGGAGTTATAGCAAATTCAAGCATTGAATGCAACTTATTGAGATTTTCTTCATCAAATTTTTTTAATAAATTGAAAAAAATTTTATATACGCCAATTGATTCATTGGCATCATTCATATTACGAATACTTGTCATCCAAATTTCATTGTTTTTTAAAATAGAAAATGCGGTTGCAACATTACAATAGTAAAAAATTAATTTATCATCCATGTTTATATCTATCCAATCTGTTTTAGTTGATACACCTTAAGAAATAAAAAATGAGTCCATAAAATGAGTTTAGCCCAGTATTATTCTTAGGTTATGCTATAAAAAAGATACAACACGAAAAAAGAAAACGCACCTCATTAAATGAGATGCGCATCTTGGGAGCGGCAGCTTGCCGCTGTCTGACTGTTACGAAATAGATACCCACTGCAAAATGAAAGTTGAACCCCCCAAATAGTTAATGTAACTATGAAAACAAATTAAATATAAGAATACAGCATAAAAAAGAAGTGAAATTTTAGTTTCTCTATTTAATTTATCGTCCGCAACATTTTTTATACTTTTTTCCACTTCCGCAA
>CALWVB010000120.1 GCA_944384895.1 uncultured Clostridia bacterium
ACAGTTGTAATGCAAGACCGATATATTTATTTTGTTTTAGGAACTTTGGGAGAAATCGATTTATTAACATATATATATAAAGTAGATACTAAAGAAAATACATTAGAAAGAATAGAAACAGAAGGATTTGAATCACCGCTAGTATTTATGCGCAAAATAGATGACGATAATTTTCTGATATATTATAGAACAATCAGCGATATGGTTAGGGTATATTACCGAGTATTTAATATAACAGAAGATAAATTTGTAAATGAAATAGTAGAAGAAAGATCTATAGAAGACAATAAGATTGGAATGGGTGCGGCGGCTGTACGCAATGGTGAAATTTTTATAATAACAGATTATATAAACGATACAGACGGCAATCAGGAATATTTTGTTAATATATACGACAAGCAACTTGAGTTTAAGAAAAAAGTCCCCATAGATGCGCTCGGCAATTTTATTTTGCATGGCGGATACGGAGAAATGGGAATATGGGAATACTTTATTTATGGAGATTATTTAATATTTGACATGATGTGTGAAAGAATGGGTGTAAAGCCGCTTATTTTATTAAAGTACAACGGAGAATCTTTTGAAGTTACCTATTCTGATTTTGAAAATAAATATGGTATATATGAAAATCACAATAAGTTTGATGAAGAGCTATTTCCATATTTCTATTTAAAACAGAGTGAAGGCACTCTTATTACACTATTTAGTACACAAACAGAAGAAATCAAGAACTTTGATATAAAAATAATGGATTCAGGATATGAATTCAGAAATGATATGGCTGAAACGCCCATAATTAATGAAAATGGAGATTTAATAGTTCATCTCAGAAACCAATCAAAAATTATGTCTGATGATCCGGATAGCAAATATTATTTTTATATCAAATCTGAGGATATTTTTGATGCTATAAAATAAGAATAGGTTGAATATTGTTTTCAACCTATTTGGCGTTATATCTTAAATAATATTAATCATCTTAAGCAATATTTACATATGATAACAAAAAAGCCAGTAAACCTGAATATAATAAAGGTTTACTGGCTTTTTATATTAAGCTGTTAACCAGATTCGAACTGGTGACCTCTTCCTTACCAAGGAAGTGCTCTGCCTACTGAGCTATAACAGCAAATGGCGACCCAGAACGGGCTCGAACCGTCGACCTCTAGCGTGACAGGCTAGCGTTCTAACCAGCTGAACTACTGGGCCTAAAAATAAATTTGCAACGTTAAAAATTATAATAGAATTATAAATAAATGTCAAGGTTAATTTTGTATAATATACTATTTTGTTAACTATTGTTATTTATAACGATAATATCGAATAATACAGGATAAAAACCAATACAATCAGAAAATATAAAAAATAAAAGTATACGTTCATTAAGTGGGGGCGCCTGCGAAGCGCATCTAAAGATGCGCTGGGTGCAAAATAATTTCTAATAAAACAGATAAATTAAGAATAGAAAGCGGATATCGTCTTAATAACAACATCTTTATATAAGCAAATTATTTTGCAAAAACAACCATATAAAATATGGTTGTACGCAGGCGCCCCCCTCACTTGTAACGGTAACAAAAGTGTCATTTATAATTAAAATAATTCATTTGTTTTTATTACCTATATCGGAGATATTTTATGATTTAGGTCATTATCCCATTATTAAATATATTCTTCCTCTTTATTGCTCCCCTGATTTATTAGTAGCTTCAGGAAATATAACTATCAAAAGCATTTTAAATTTTTCCATAGCAAATACAGCATGTGGTATTTTTGCCGGCATAATAATAGATTCTCCCTGGTTTAAAATATACTCCTTTTCATTAATAGTTATTTTACCTTTGCCGTCTAATGCAATAACCATTGCATCGCCGTCTGATGAATGAGTACTGATTTCTTCATTTTTATCAAATGCAAATATTGTTAAACTATGATGTTTATTTTGGGCTAATGTTTTACTTACAATTTGTCCTGGTTGATAAGAAACTTCATCCGTTAATTTAATAGGTGCTTCGTGTATTATATTTTTTATAAATTTGTCCATAATATATATCTCCCTTATTCATCTAATATCTTTCCATCAGTTGAAACAGTGAAGATCTGCCAAGGTATCATTTTACCACTATTTTGCAATGCTTTTATCGCTGCATTGGCAATCCCACTGCAACATGGCACTTCCATACGTACAATTGTTACGCTTTTTATATTATTTTCTCTTATTATTTCCGTTAATTTTTCCGAATAATCAATATCATCCAACTTAGGACATCCTATTATAGTAATATGATTTTTTATAAATCTTTCATGAAAATTGCCATATGCAAATGCAGTACAATCTGCAGCTATTAATAATTTAGCTCCATCAAAATACGGCGCTTTTACCGGAACTAATTTTATTTGTACCGGCCATTGCATTAATTGGCTCTCCTGATTTAATACAGGTCTTGAATTATATATTATATTTTCTTTACGTTTAATCATTTTTGAATTACTGCCAGGACATCCGCCCATCATTGGAGCTATTTTACCTTTTGCCATATTTTGTTTTACAGCTTGAGCGTCATATTCAAGCGCTTCACGTTCTTCAAATGTAATAGCACCTGTTGGACAAACTGGAAGACAATCGCCTAAGCCATCGCAATAATCATCACGAAGCAGTTTTGCTTTTCCATCTATCATACCTATAGCACCTTCATGACATGCCTTAGCACAAAGTCCACAGCCATTGCATTTATCTTCATTAATTTTTATTATTTTTCTTTTCATTTTTTATACTCCTTCCAAAAACTTTATAATTTGATAAATTTATATATTGCTTTTCTTATTAAATAATATTTTTTAACATATTTATTTCTTGATTTTGTAATATGAGTTTACTATAATTAATACAAAAAATCGGTTGTTATAACAACGGAATGAGGAAAAATGAAATTAGATTATAATATTTTAAAAAAATGTCCGCTTTTTTCTGATATTGATATACAGGATATTGAAATTTTATTAAATTGTTTAAATATAAAAAAGCGCAGAATAAAAAAAGATGAATTAATATTTACATCTGGTGATAAATTAGAATATATCGGAGTTGTATTATCAGGAAATGTTTATATTGTGCAGGAGGATTATTGGGGTAATCGTACTATTATTGCATCTATTTCTCAATGTGGTATTTTTGGCGAATCATTCTCCTGCTCTCAAATACAATCTATCCCTGTTTCAATTATTGCAAATACAGACGGGAGCATATTATTAATCGATTGTACAAAAATATTAACCCTTTGTCCTTCATCATGTTCGTTTCATTCATTATTAATTAGTAATCTAATGAAAGTACTAGCTAATAAAAATATCACATTAACAAGCAAAATGAAGCATATTACAAAAAAGACAACACGTGAAAAAGTATTATCCTACTTATCTGAATGTGCTGTATCTTTTGGAAAAAATTATTTTGAGATTCCATTTAATCGTCAAGAACTTGCAGATTATTTATCGGTTGAAAGAAGTGCGTTATCTAATACTTTATGTAAGATGCGCGATGAAGGTATAATTGAATTTCATAAAAATAAATTTCATATTTTGTAATTATTCTTTTATGTATATTAAATTATTAAGTATATTAAATTTATAAAAATATACGGATATATTGTTTTTTTATGATAAAACAATATATCCGTTTTATTATTTTATTAATCATAATATATTTTAACTAAAAGACAACATTAATATTGCAGTAATAGCACTACCTCCAATTGCTGCACAAATCATTCTTACTAAATTTTGTATTTTTATTTTTTTCTTTGACATAGGAGCCATACCCATTCCACCTAAAATACGAGTTGCCTGCTGACGTAGTCGTCCGGTGCTTATATCAGATTTTGATGCTCTTACAAATAGTATAGCTTTTTCAAAATATTCATTTTCTGTTTCATTAACTTCAATTATTTGTTTATTTACTCCTCTTATCATTAAACACCCGCCTCCAAATCAGCTATATTTTCTTATACATTATTACCCTAATAATCCAAAATATTCATATTATAATCAATTAATTATTAAAATAAATTCTTTTGAAAGAATGATTTTTTAAAACATATTATTTTTTTACTAAGATAATTTAAATCATTCAAAACAAAAGAATTAATAATAAAACCAAAATAAAAAAGCAACAAATAATGTAAAAGTCCCGTTTATGGGGGCGCCTGCGCAGCGCATCCTTTGGATGCGCTTTACGCAAAATAATTTTTTAATACTCAGGCTGAGTTATAAGAAGAAACTAGTATTATCTTAAATACTCATCATCTTTATATAGCAAATTATTTTGCATTTGGCAACCATATAAAATATGGTTGCACGCAGGCGCCCCCCTTTTTTACAGTAACGTAACCTTAAATGATTTCTTTAATATCATATTGCATATTTTTACTTTTATTTTTATATATCGCATGACTTAGGACAATATAGATTTTACTAAATATCAATAAAAAATACAAAAAGTGAATTATTTATGCAAAATATATTTACTTTATGTGAATAATATGTTACACTATATTTAGCAAATACCTTAAAAAATATTTTGTATTGGAGGAATTTATATGAAAAAGACATTTAAAGGTATTTTAGCATTATTCTTAGCACTTGCACTTTTATGTGCAGCTGTTCCAGCTGCATCGGCACAAGCTAGAGGTTATTATGGAGGAACTTTTGACTGGGATGTCTCAGAAGGACGTATGTCGATAAACGGCGATCTTATGGATTCTTATAAACATATTGATTGGTTTAATGTTGTTCCTTCCGAAGATGTTCTCGCTAATATTGGTATTCAATTATATGATACAGACAAAATGTATATAAAAATAACCAACCAGGATGGCGATGAATTATTCTATACTCAACGCTCAACTAGTGTAAAACTCGTTATGGAAGCTAATAAGTCTTATAAATTTGATGTTTATTTCTTACCTGGTACTACTGTTTTTGAAGAAGGCTCATACGCTGTTAATTTTAATAAAATAGCAGATTTTGATGTACCAGAAGAACCAAACGGTACCGGTAATGGTGATGGCTACTTATGGAGTGGCAGAGGCAATGTAACTTATGCTACAACATTCCCACAAGATGTATATTTTAAAACTACACGTTACTATGTAGCAGCTGATTCTACATTTGATTTAACATTCAGAGCAATTAGCTATCAACTCAACCCAAGCATACAAATCATAATCAATGGTCCTGATGGATATAGTGTTCAGTATAATGGTTCTGATATTAATACTACTTTCACTTTGGAAGCTGGACAATGTTTCTATATTACATTTGGTTCATCTACTCCTCTTCCAAGAGGATTCTCACTTAATGTAACTTTAACAGAAGTTTAATACACAGTACTACTTGTCATAAATATTCTATAAAAGGAGAAGGGATAAGAATATTCTTATCCCTTCTCCTTTTATAATTTTCGATTATAAATATAATAAAAAAACAGAATAATTAAAACATTTATCGATAAAATACGACATAAAATAAAATCTTTATGTAAAACTAATTTACTTTTTATAAGTTTAATGTTACTATATATATGGCATTAGCCACAAAACAATATTGTTCGGAGGGAATTTTATGAAAAAGTCGTTCAAAAGTATCATGGCATTATTCCTTGCATTAGCTCTCTTATGTGCTGCTATACCAGCTGCATCCGCTTACAACGTAGACGATTTAAAGGGAGAAATCTTTGATTGGGATGTTTCCAGCTCAGAATATTTTACTGGAGATATTAAACAGTCAGACAATAGTAATTATTTTGGCGTAATACCTTCAGAAGATGTTGTTGCTCAAATCGATCTCAGTATACTTAATCCAAAAGCATTGAGTATTGATATTTATGAAGGTTCTCAAGCATTATTGTATTCTGTGGATTACACAAAATCAGTTAACCTCGTAATGGAAGCTGGTAAAATGTACAGCTTTAATATCCATTATAAGAGTGGCATAGCTAATCCACCAGCTGGTGATTTTAGCATCACTCTTAGTAAATATGCTGATTTCACAGTTCCAGAAGAACCAACACCTACCGGAAGCGGCAATGGTTACTTATGGAATGGTACAGGCAGTGTAACTTATAAGACATATTATGCACAAGATTTATATTATAAGAGCACACTCTACTATGTAGCAAAAGATACTACATTTGATTTATCATTCAATGCCGTTGGTTATAACAATAATATGCAAATAATTATAAGTGGTCCTGGTTATTCTGAAACATATACCGGTACACAAATCAATAAAACTTTGACATTACAAGCCGGTGAATATTTCTATATTACATATGGATCAAGCTTACCACTTCCAACAGGATTTAATCTTAATGTAACTCTTACTGCAATTGCATAATCAATTTTTTTGAAACAGATAGGGCATCTGCCCTATCTGTTTTTATATTTTTAGAAATATGACAACAATGTTTTTATTTTTTATGTAATTATTATTTACTTTTTGTGAAATATATGTTACTATATATATGGCGTAAACCATATATAATATTTCAACAGGAGGTAATTTTATGAAAAAATCGTTCAAAGGTATCATAGCGTTATGCCTTGCACTAGCTCTCTTATGCGCAGCTATTCCTGTAGCATCGGCAGAAACAAATGATTACAAAGGCGAAGTTTTTCAATGGGATGTATCAACTGATAAACTTATCGCAGGCGATCTTTCCAAAGCTGATGGTTATTATGATTATTTTGATGTTGTAGCTTCAGAAGATATTGTAGCAACTATTCAGCTTGAATTTATTAATGCTTTCCATGCTATGAACATTGATATTTGTGAAGAAGGTACTGTCTTATATTCACTCGAATCTACTAAGGCAGTTCGTCTTGTAATGGAAGCTGGCAAAACATATTCATTTAATTTATACTATATTACTGGTAGTCAAACTCATAACTATGGTGCATACACCGTTGAACTTAGCAAAAAATCTGATTTTACAATGCCAGAAGCACCAACTGAAACTAGTGGCGGCGGATACTTATGGAATGGTAAAGGTATAACTACTTACGCATCATATTATACTGATATTCATTATAATATCACTGACTATTATGTAGCTAAAGATACTACTTTTAATGTTATTTTTGATGTAGTAACTCCATGGATGCCGGATATACAAATATACCTCGTTGGTCCAGATGGCTACAATCAAAAATATGAAGGATTGCCAATTAATGCTACCTTTACATTAGAAGCTGGTGAACATTTCTACATTACATTTGGTTCTAATCAACCAGTTCCAAGTGGATTTGCACTTAATGTGCATCTTATAGAAACTAGAAAATAATATTTTTTAAGATAACTGATAGGGCAAATGCTCTATCAGTTATTTATTTTAAAATATATTTATATATTTATTGTAATTATTATTTACTTTTAGTGAAATATATGTTACAATAAATTCAGCGAAAGCTATAAAATTTTAAATTTTAGGAGGAAATTATTATGAAGAAGACATTCAAAGGCATTTTAGCACTATTTCTGGCACTAACTCTCTTATGCGCGGCCGTTCCTGCTGCATCAGCAGAAACAAATGATTACAAAGGCGATATTTTTGAATGGGATGTATCAACCAACAAACTTATTGAAGGCGATATTTCTCAATCATATATGCACTTTGATCATTTTATTGTTAAACCTTCTGAAGACATCGTAGCAACTATACAGCTTACTTTTATTAATGCTTTCCATGCAATGACAATCGATATTTATGACGATACTTCAACATTAATGTACTCACGTGAATCCACAAAAGCTGTGAATCTCGTTATGGAAGCTGGTAAATCATATACCTTCTATGTTAATTATCTTCCAGGTTTAGAAAATGATAATTATGGTGCATACACCGTTGAACTCAAAAAGAAATCTGACTTTACAATGCCAGAAGCACCAACCGCGTTTGGCGGCGGTTCAGGCGGCTATTTGTGGAATGGTAGAACTTGGACTGAATATAAGACATATTATGCAGATATTTCTTATAAGAGCACACTTTACTATGTAGCTAAAGATACTACTTTTGATGTAACTTTTGATGTTTTAGCTCCATGGATGCCGGATATAGATATATTCGTTATTGGTCCAGATGGTTATAATCAAAAATATGAATATGAACCAATTAACGCTACCTTCACATTAGAAGCAGGTGAATATTTCTATATTGTATTCGGAGCAACTGATCCTCTTCCAAGAGGTTTTGCACTTGATGTAATCCTTAATGAATCCATAAGATAATATTTCTTAAAAACTGATAGAGCATTTTGCTCTATCAGTTTTTTTATATTTATTATTTTCTTCTAAATTAAGAAAAATATATTTACTTTTTGTGAAATATATGTTACAATAAATTTAGCGAAAGCTATAAAAATTTTAAATAATAGGAGGTAATCTTATGAAAAAAACATTTAAAGGCATCTTAGCACTGTTCCTGGCGCTAGCTCTCTTATGCGCAGCAGTTCCTGCAGCATCCGCCCAAACCACAAGCAATGATGGTCAAACTTTCTATTGGGATCCAGATACAGAACCCTGGGAAGTCATGTCTGGCTCATTATTATCTGGACATGTCCGTGATACATTTTATTTAGTTCCTTCAGATGATGTTATAGCTAATGCTGCTATAAATCTGTCTAATTATTCAGGTTATGGCATGTCACATTATCCTTGTTTGGAAATTTACGATTTTAACGATGAACTTTTATACAAACTTGATGGTTCAACAGATCAAGTAATTCGTTACGAATCTTTCATGTTAAAAGGTGGAGAAACCTATAGAATTGAAGCTTTTCAAATAGGTTATAAACCGTTTGATACATCTTATCGTATAACCTTATCCAAAAAATCTGACGCTACATTCCCAGAAGAACCAACTCCAACAGGCGGCGGATCTGGTTATGTATGGAATGGTATAGAAACAGAAACATATCAGACAAATTATGCACAGGACGTACATTATAAGAGTACCCTTTATTATGTAGCACAAGATTGCACATTTAATTTATCTTTTAACGTTATTGCATATGATCCTAATGTAGAAATATTCTTAAGTGGCCCTGATTATTATCAGGCATACACAGGTTCACAGATTAACACAACCTTTACATTAGAAGCTGGTGAACGTTTCTATATCGCATTTGGTGCAGACAATCTTCCGACAGGTTTTGCTCTTAATGTAACTCTTACCCCAGTTGCATAATTATCTGAACTTTTTAATATAAAAATATTAATATACCAGACAAGGAATATTATATATTCGTTTTAGATGTTTATTATGCGATTTTGACTGTAAGTACATAAAAACAAAAATATTGTAATTTTTATTTGCTTTTAGTGAAATATATGCTACGATAAACATGGCAGAAGCCAAAAATATTATTTATAATCGGAGGGAATTATATGAAAAAATCATTTAAAGGCATTTTAGCATTGTTTCTAGCACTAGTCCTTTTATGCGCTGCTATTCCAGCTGCATCTGCCCAAACCGTTGATAATGACGGTAAAACTTTCAATTGGGATTTAGATGCTACAAACTATGAATATGTTTCCGGTACCATTAACTCAACAGATAATTATAGCGATACTTTTTATATTGTACCATCAAAAGATATTGTTGCATATCTCAATCTAAGCTTAACTAATATTCAATATATGGCTGCAATTAGAGTATATGATGCAGACAATAATCTTGCATATGAAATTGATGATATTGATACTGTAAAGCTTGTTATGTTAGCTGATACAGCATATAAATTTGAGGTAACATTCAAATCTTCCATTACTACTCCTGGACAAAATGGATATTACCGTGTAAGCCTTTCAAAAGATCGTGATTTCACATATCCAGAACTGCCAACAACACTTGGCGGCGGTACAGGTTACTTATGGGATGGCTTAGGAACCGATACTATCGGAACAGCATATTTAGAATCTGTACATTATAAGACCACTTTATATTATGTAGCAAAAGATACTAAATTTAATATTAAATTTGATGCTAATGCTTACAATCCTGATATGATGCTTACTATCAGTGGTCCTGATTTCTATGAAATATATAGAGGTTATGAAATCAATGGCACCATGGAATTAGAAGCTGGTGATAGTTTCAATGTTACATTTGGATCAGCTGATCCACTTCCAAGAGGTTTCACATTCTTCGTAACTCTTACTGAAATTGCATAGCCACAACTCCTTACCATAAATAATCCTATAAAAGCAAAGCGGATAAGGCAAATGCCTTATCCGCTTTGCTTATTTTTTTATAATTAATTTTAATTACAGAGCTGCATCAACAGAACCCAATACAGTTTTAATCTTATGAGAAACAATTTCTTTAACAGCATCACGTGCTGGATAAAGATATTGTCTTGGATCAAAGTGTGATGGATTTTCCATTAAATATTTACTAATAGAAGCAGTCATAGCAAGACGAATATCAGAGTCAACATT
>CALWVB010000121.1 GCA_944384895.1 uncultured Clostridia bacterium
ATGTCATTCATTCCCGAATATCCTCCTTTTGCTGATTTCGTGTAGTTGGTAGACCGCATCTTTATTTTAGCAAAAGGAGGTTTTTTGTCTGCATCTTCGGCATAAGCCTTCTCTGCAACCACTCGCCTAGCCAGTGGTTTTCTTCATATAAAAAAGGACGGGATATTATAAAAGATATCCCGTCCTTTTTTATATTTGCATTTATTTTACAGAGCTTAACATTTCAAAATGCTTAAAGAAATCCGGATAAGATTTATTAACAGCTCCAGGCTCTAAAATCGTTACAGGCTGTTCGCATATTGTCGATGCTATTGCAGCTGCCATAACAATACGATGGTCAGAATAACTGTTTACATTACCGCCATATAATTTTTTAACGCCTTTAATAATAAGTCCGTCGTCAGTTATTTCACATTGTCCGCCTAATGAATTTATCATATCAGCAGTGGATTTAAGCCTATCAGATTCCTTAATTTTAAGCCGCCCAGCTCCTGTTATATGAGTAACGCCATCAGCTACTGATGCTGCTACTGCTATAGCCGGTACAAGATCCGGTATCTGGCTTGCATCAATATCCTGCGCTGTGAGTTTATTGCCTTTTGCATATATAATATCTTCGTCAATAGTAATATCTGCTCCAAAACTTTTAAAAATATCCAGAGCTCTTCTATCCCCTTGTTTTGACTGGATATTAAGGCCTTTTATTCTTAAATCACAACCTAATGCAGCAGCTGCAAGATAAAATGCAGCTTGTGACCAATCGCCTTCTATTATATAATCATTCGGCTGGTATTCCTGATTACCTTTTATTTCCCAACCGTTTTCTATAGCTTTAATTTCTATACCAAAACTTTTTAAAACATCTATTGTCAAATCAATATATCCTGCTGATTGAAGCTCAGTTGTCAGAATAATCTTACTATTGCCGTCCAGCAAAGGCAATGCAAACATAAGCCCAGTTATGTATTGTGAGGATATATTGCCTTCAAGCTTAAATTCGCCGCTTGTTAATTTCCCTGCAATATCAAGAGGAAGTCCATCGTCACGGCTGCACTGCACTCCATGTTCTTTTAACAGCTTTATTATAGTACCAATAGGCCTTGACGGTAATCTTCCTTTACCTATAAACCGGCATGGCAAACCTGATACAGCAGCAATTGGCAACATAAATCTTAAAGTTGAACCGCTTTCACGGCAATCTAATAAACAACATGATTCTTTAAAAATATGGCTGCCATCCATATAAAGCTGGTTTTCATAAAAATCAGCATCGCTTGCTAATGCGCGCACACATAAAACAGTAGCTCTGATATCTTCAGATAAATGTATTGGTGAAATTATACTTTTACCGTTTGCCAATGCCGCGCATATAATTGCTCTATGAGCTATTGATTTGGATGGTTCTATTGTTATTTCACCGGATAATTTACCCGGCGTTAATGTTATGCTTTCCATATAATTTTTCCTTTTCTAAGATAATTTAAATCACTCATACCAAAAGAATTAATAATAAAACCAAAATAAAAAAGCAAAAAATAATGTAAAAGTACCGTTTATGGGGGCGCCTGCGCAGCGCATCTTTGATGCGCTTTACGCAAAATAATTTCTTAAATATTTAGGCTGAGTTAATAAGACAAACTAGCATTATCTTAAATACTCATCATCTTTATATAGCAAATTATTTTGCATTTGGCAGCCATATGAAATATGGCTGCGCGCAGGCGCCCCCTTTTTTACGGTAACGTAACCAGAGATTTTTTTAATATTATAATGCATATTTTTATATATTGTTTAATTAAGGATAATATAGCTTTAATAATGTTATTATTTTTTATAATTAAATGATGTGATAATTATTAAAATTATTTACATGCAGAGCAAAACTCTTTAATCTCGGATATATCATGCTTTTTAACATATCTGCTTTTCCCTAAATACTTTTCCACCTGATCTGAATGGTCTATTCTTAAATAATCTTCTCTGTTTTCGATATCTAAAATATCTATCATTTTCTTGCCAAGCTCTGTCAGCATTATATTACCGCCGGTGAATTCATAATTTTCGTTTATTTCAAAAAATATCTTTGATGTTTTTCTGCTTATTATATAATAAAAAGGCTCTCCAAAAGAATAACTGCTTTTTGCTTTTCTTTCCTGTAACAGGCCTGCTGTTTCCAAATCCTGATATTCCTCTACGCTTTTACTAAATAATGCATCTATCATAGGAGGGCATATTATCATTCTGTCTAAAATATTTTCTTGCCTGTCAAAATCCATTGTATTATAAACGAGTACTGTATAATTACATATCCTACTAAATGTTTCTGCCTGTTCTTTATCCATTTCCGCGGCAACACGCAAAAGCCTTATAGGTATGCTGTCTGGCTCTTGCAATTCCCCAGCTAATATCCTCGCCCAGATCTCCTGTATTTCTCTTTTTGATACATGTTTAGCTTCTTCAAAAAACCTGGATAACCATTCTTCAGACGGCGCTGTGATATCATCTGTATTATCGCCTAACTTTTCTATCGCAAGTTGGACTATATCTCGTTTATTACAATATTCTTTAAGAGTTTTTCGGGCGTTATCAATAAAAGCAGCTTTCATTAAAGGAGACAAATCCTCACGTTTTTCTATGCTGCTAACATAAGACTGCAAAGCTTGTTTGCGCATTTGCCGGCGATCTTCTAAAGGAGCAGTAAGGTTATCTGTTAATATACCAAGCGGTTGTAACATAACTTTTTCTATACCGCCTAAAACAGTTTCCACCTCTTTATTCATCTCCGTGTCCCCTTTCTAATCTAAATAATAATTATATAGATCAATACAACACAGGAAATTTTATTTATTAATTATAATCCAATAAAACCTTCAAATTCTGCAAATCCCATACGCTCTATAAATGCACAGCCTATTTCTTTTAATAATACAAGGTTAATACTATTGCCTGTACATTTTTTATCATTCATAGCTGCAGTACAAAGCTGTTTATTAGTTATTCCCTTAACTTCAATTGGCAATGAATATTGCTGTAATAAATTAACCAGTCGAGCATAGGTATCCGGCGCAGTTACTCCGGCTATTTCTCCTGCTTTAGTAATATAAGCCATACCTACAGCTACAGCTTGCCCATGTGTAAGCCCTTCATATTTTTGCAGTTTTTCTATAGCATGTCCTATAGTGTGGCCAAAGTTAAGTAATCTTCTTCGATCGCTTTCGCGTTCATCCTTTTCAACTACATCTACTTTTAATGAGATACATTCGCTTATTACATCTTCTAAAATACTGTTTATTTCAAAATTTTCTAATTTTTCAAATAAGCTCTTACTTAATATGCATCCATATTTTATTATTTCCGCCATACCGTCGGTAAAATATTTTTCCGGCAATGTTTTAAGCGTATCAATATCACAGATAACTAAAGACGGCTGCCAGAAAGCGCCTACAAGATTTTTTCCTACTGGCAAATCTACTCCAGTTTTACCTCCAACAGAAGAATCAACCTGAGCTAACAACGATGTCGGTATCTGTACAAAATCTACTCCCCTTAACCATGTTGCAGCGGCAAAGCCTGCCATATCGCCTGTTACTCCTCCGCCAAGAGCTATAATTATATCATCTCTTGTAATTCCTGCATCAGAAAAAATACTATAGAATTCTGAGATAATATTAAGATTTTTTGATTTTTCACCCGCTTTAAAACATGCTCTAGCCGGTTCAAATCCTGCGCTGTAAAGTGAACCTGCCACTCTATCGGCATATATAGGCGCAACATTTGTATCAGATATTATTACTGCTCTTTTTGCCTGGCTTACTTTACGGATAAGTTCACCGCTTTTATCAATTATATCTCTGCCAACAATAATATCATAACTTCTTCCTGTGCCACATGTAATTGTTTGCATATCAAATCCCCCAATCAAATAAGGTTATAAGATTTTTTATTATCCTAAACGGCGTTTTAAATCGCCGCCTTTTTTTAATAATGCTTTAAGATTTAGATAATCTTTATTATTTACTGCATCTCTTAATATAGTCAGGTTTTCTATAAGTTCATCTGTTTCTTTTACTAAGCATTCTCTATTTTGTATAAAAGCCTGAGTCCAGAGATTTTCATTAATATCAGCAACACGGGAAATATCTCTATAACTTCCAGCTGAATAACCATAATGTTTTTCACTTCTTGGTGAAAACATATAAGCACAGGCTAATATATGTGGAATCTGAGATGTAAAAGCAATCATTTGATCATGTTCTTTAGGCGTTGTAATAGTAATTCTTCCAAATCCTATTTCCAATGCAAGAGTTTTAAGCAAATTCACTGTATTTTGACTGCATGAACATGGAGTAAATATATAAGAAGCCCCTTTAAAAAGTTGGCTGTCAGAATTATAAAATCCACCTTTTTCTTTACCAGCCATAGGATGCCCCGGCAAATATTCAAACCCATATTCTTTTGCTATTGGCAATATTTTTTCCACTACCGATGCTTTTACTCCGCATACATCGGTAACTATAGCGTCTTTTCTTAGATAAGCTGCATTTTTAATAATAAAATCTACACATTCATCCGGATAAAGACATAAAAATATTATATCTGCATTATTTAATTCATCTGGTTTTATTGCCCGATCAATTGCATTACATTCCAACGCTTCATCTATAACCGGTGGGTTATTATCTATTCCCCAAACCTTATTATCAGTATATTTTGATATAGCTTTAGCTAAAGAGCCTCCTATCAGGCCTAATCCTACAATTGCAATAACCCTGCTCAATTTGTTCTTACTCCTACTTTTATATTCTAGCATAATATAATTATCTTTAAAAATGTATTAATCTAAATTTACACAATATAACCCTTAAATTATAAAAGTAAAGATTTATATATACTTAAAACGCAAAACTGCCGGTAACATTGACAAGGGGGCGCCTGCGTGCAACCATATTCATAAATATGGTTGCTGCTGCAAAATAATTTGTCATATATAAAATGTGCTTCTTTAGAAAAACAATGTCTATTTTTTATCCTGTGATATTTATCAACAATTATTTTGCATAAAGCGCATCTAAAAGATGCGCTGCGCAGGCGCCCCCCTTTATAGCGGTACTTTTTCGTTTCATACTATTTTATTTAAGGGAATTTTTTATACTTTTTAACTTGGCATTATTAAATGGTGATTTACCACAACTATCCTTATTTATTATTGTGCTAGTTTTTCTTGCAAGAATCAAGTGCTTTTTTTGCTTTAAAGATTCGATTTGCATTTTCATCAAATTGATCGCGTGTAA
>CALWVB010000122.1 GCA_944384895.1 uncultured Clostridia bacterium
TAGGATCTTAAAAATAAAGTTTCTTATTAAAAGGAGGATACTTATGAGAAAACAATTGACATCACGGATATTATCTGTGATACTGGCTCTAGCTATGATACTTAGTGTATGCATAGTAGGTCCAGCGACTGTATCAGCGGCCGAACAAGAAGATGGATTAATTTATTCTCTTGGACAGGCCCTGGAAAATTCGCAAGCGAATCTTCCAGAAGGTATAACCAGTGAATTGACTGATTATGCTATTGCAATACGTTTTAAAACACCAAGTGTTTTTGAAGCTGATGCAAAAATATTGGATTTCGGCGATAACAGCGTAAGATATATGTATTTTACGCCGTATAATTCTAATGGTTTGCCTGAATTTGCATTATCAAACAATGGTAATGGTAAGGTACAAAGTCTTGTAGCCGATAAAGCTCTTGAAGCTGACACATGGTACAGTCTTATTATTACTCAGCGCTCTCAATACAGTAAAATGTACATTAATGGTATTGAAGCAGCACAGCTTAATGAGACAATAATAAATCCAAGTGATTTAGGCGTTATAGAATCTAATGTAGTTAAAGGCACAGTTGACCAACTTAAATTCTATAATAAATATTTAGATGCTGATGAAGCTGCATCAAAAGCAATAATGGGCTTATCAGATGCTGAGGCAGTAGCATTAATTAAAGGTATGCTTAGCATAGATGCTACAACAACTCAAAAAATAAGTTTACCTGTTATAAACAGTGATATAATATTATCATGGGAATCATCTAATCCTGATATTATTTCAAATGATGGATGGGTAACACGTCCTCAAGAAAATACAGAAGTTACTTTAACTGCAACAATAACAAAAGGGGATGTAAGTGATACAGCTGCATTTACAACTGTAGTTTCTTCACAAAAAGATATTACAACAGAATTTTCACTTGATTTTTCACAGGAAGGCCCTGAACTTAAAGATACACTTTTTGGTATATTCTTTGAAGATATCAACTGGGGTGCAGATGCGGGGCTTTATCCAGAAAAATTTACAAACCGTTCTTTTGAATACTTCGCACATATTTGGAATGGAACACATCCAAGTCCAAATTCTGCGCATAACAGGACAACTGATGAAGCTGCTCATAGGCATGGCTGGCTGGAAGTAGGAGATGCACAGTTTGAAGTAATAACAGATGAAAATTGCATGAATAAAAATAATACATATTATGCAAAACTTGATGTTAATGAACCAAACGGCGGTATTCTTAACTATGGTTATGGTGATATCGAAGGCACAGTAAAGAAAGGCAATGAAAATTGTTTCCCAGGTATGAACTTTGAAAAAGGCGAAACATATACATTCTCAATGTGGGTACGTGGAGCTGTTGATACAACCGCTACAATTACTATTTATGGCGGCGGTTCTTCTGAAGCTGAAGGTATGTATAATGGCGCTTATGAAGTAGGTAAAGCAACATTAGATATTAATACAACAGGCGATGGATGGCAAAAAGTAAGCGTACCTGTAACAATTGAAAAAGATGTAGCAGATGAAAGCGGATTAACAGCTGATGGTTTTGCTGATATCACATTTGCTGATCCAGGTACATATTATCTTGATTTCATTTCATTATATCCTGTAGAAACATACAATAACCGTGAAAATGGTCTTAATAAAGATTTAGTTGAAAAACTTCGTGAAATGGAACCAGGATTTATGCGTTTCCCAGGTGGTTGCGTATCTGAAGGCGTTGGACCAGATAATAGATATAATTGGAAAAAGACAGTTGGACCTATTGAAGAACGTAAACTTGACTGGAACTTATGGTGTGAAAATCTTTATTCAGGCGGCGAAAGCAATACATATTATTATCAATCCTTTGGTTTAGGATATTATGAATATATGTTATTGTGTGAAGATCTTGGATGTGCAGCTATGCCGGTTATGAATGCAGGTATTGCCTGCGAATTAAGAGAAACAGGTACATATGGTGAATCTTTATATGCAGGCGGAATTGATCCGTATAACGTAAATGTTTCTGGATTACAGCCATTTATAGATGATGCTATAGATTTTATTGAATTCTGTCTTGAAGATCCAGAAACAAATGAATGGGCAGCTATTCGTGCAGAAATGGGCCATCCTGAACCATTTGACCTTGAATATTTAGCTATAGGTAATGAACAGGAAAATTATGGCGCATATCTTGCTTATTATGATATATTTGAAGCACAGATTCATGCTGTATATCCACAAATCAAATTAATAACATCTTCTGGACGTTCTACTTCTGGTACAGGTTATCAGAGAACATACGACTGGTTACTTAAAGGCGTAGATTTCAGCCCAGAAGTAAAAGATCGTGATTTTGCATATGCAGTTGACGAACATGGTTATTATTATAATGAGGCTCAGATGTATCAGGCATACGACCGTTACAATCCTGATGTTCCTAACTATGTACGCGGCGATCGTCCATATGTATTCTTTGGTGAATATTCATTAAAGATTCAGCCTAATACAGTACGCAATGCGCTTGCAGAAGCAGCATTAATGGCTGGATTTGAAAAGAATGCTGATATAGTAGCAATGGCTTCATATGCTCCATTATTTGCTAAAGATGGTTTTGAACAATGGACACCAGATGCTATATGGTTCTCTGATTATACTGTATATGGTTCTCCTGCATATTATAATCAGAAAATGTATTCAATTCATAAAGGCGATTATTATATTCCAAATGAAATCACATATAGTCCTGTAATTGATCCAGATGCTCCTATTGTTTATCCGGAAGGAACAGTAGGCCTCGGTTCATGGGCTGATTCAGTAGCATATGATGAATTTAAAGTAATAGATAATGAAACTGGCGATGTTATAGCTTATTATGATTTTGAAGATCCTGCACAGCTTGAAGATTTTGAAACATTTGGAAATGCAGGTACATGGATTATTGAAGATGGTTTGCTTAAACAAACAGATACTTCAAAGGATAATTGTCATATAGTATTAAAGGATGGCTATAACTGGAGCAATTATACAGTTGAAGTTAAAGCCATTAAATATGAAGGTGCAGAAGGCTTTATAATGCCTATACTTACTAATGGATCAAGAGACTATTATTGGTTCAATTATGGCGGTTGGACTAATACACAGCATGCTATTGAAAGAGGTACAAGCTTAAGTAGGCGTTCACAGTTGGTTACTAAAGCTGGTTCTGTTGAAAATAACGTTTGGTATGATCTGAAAGTTACTGTAGATGATAAAAATATTAACTGTTATGTTGATAATGAATCCTTATTTACAGGGAAAATTCCGACAACAAGCGTTGATGCAACAGACAGACCATATTCTTCAGCATCTTATGATAAAGAAGCTAATGAAATTATTATAAGAGCTATCAATCCATTATGTGAAACAATGGATGCTAGATTTACACTTGAAAATGTTGATTATGTAAATCCAGTTGGACGCGTAATTGAATTAGGCGGCCTTACAGATAAAGATGGTAAACCGACTAAAACTGTTACAAATAGCCTTACAGAACAAAGAAATGTATATGATAAAGAATTTACATTTGATGGGTTTGCAAAAGAATTCTATTATACAATGAAACCATATTCATCACTTGTATTCCGTATTTCTCTTGATAATGATGCAGAAAAGATATCTTATGTACCACCTGTATCAATGACAACAGTTAAAGGTGTAGTACCAACATTACCGGAACAGATTCCGGTTGTATATGCAGATGGACATGAAGGTTTAGCTGATGTAACATGGGACTATAAACCTGATGAATTTTATAATGTAGCAGGTCAGTTTGATATTATAGGTAATGTAAATGGTACAGATTATGATGCAACATTAGTTCTTACTATTGAAGAAGGTGCTCCTGTAGTATCAGATAAAGTTATTGTAAATGGTAAAGATGACGGCAGCGCAGTTGTAAATGTAAATGATAACATAGTTATTTCATTTATGCGTCCAGCAGGCGCTGATATGATGTTAATTTATAATGAATATGGAAACCGTGTATCTGTAAGATCACAGTCTGTTGTAGATAACGGTGATGGTACGGAAACATGGACAGTTATTACTGCAGTTGGTACAAAAGGCAATAGAACCTTATCAATATTTGAACTTCGTGATGGAGATATAGTTGATACAGGACTTGTTGCGCCAGTAACAATTGTTAATGAACCGGCTATTATTGTACCGGCAGCTGAAATAATCAGTGTTAAACCAGCGGGCTCAGGAGTAGCTATGGTTAATAAACAATTCTATGTTGATGTTGTAACAAATTATGGTACAACTAAATTATCTATAACAAATGAATATGGACTTGATATGGGATATTCTATTGTTGATAAAGTAGATAATGGTGATGGTACTATTTCCTGGAAATTAGCTTTAAGTGTTGGATCTAAAGGTGTTAGAACACTTTCAGTTAAAGCAGGTAATGCTGATGGCTGGAGTGAAGCTGCCGACTTTAGAGTAGTAATAATAAAATAATAATGAAATAGTAACATTTCAGTGATATTATCTCATAATTTAAAAATTATGCCCCCTTTGCTATACTTAGCAAAGGGGGCATTTAAATATTATTTTGAATATTTAAAGATTAATAATTTTTTGCAGCTATTTCAAAGTAAGCCTGTGGATGTTTACATGCTGGGCAGATTTGAGGAGCTGCTTTACCAACATGAATATAACCGCAGTTACGGCATCTCCATAAAACAACATCTTCTTTTACAAAAACAGCATCAGCTTTAATATTGTCGAGATATGCGCGATATCTTTCTTCATGTTCTTTTTCTACTTTACCTACTAATTCCATCTGAGCAGCGATTTCATTAAAACCTTCTTCACGTGCAACTTCAGCGAATTCTTTATACATTGTTGTCCATTCATAGTTTTCACCAGAAGCAGCATCTACAAGATTATCAGTAGTTGTTGGGATTGAACCGCCATGAAGATGTTTAAACCAAAGTTTAGCATGTTCTTTTTCATTATCAGCTGTTTCAAGGAAAATAGCAGCTAATTGTTCATAGCCTTCTTTTTTAGCTACTGATGCATAATATGTGTATTTGTTTCTTGCTTGAGATTCACCGGCAAATGCTGCCATTAAATTAGCTTCAGTTTTTGTTCCTTTTAATTCTGGCATAATACTACACTCCATTCCGCCGCTTTATAACGGCTTATAAAATTTTTATTACTCCGTTAATAAGAAAAATTATAATAAAACTGTATTATATACAGTAAAATTATAACATTTTTCAATATAATTATATACTATTTGAGTGTATAATTATATTGGTAAAAATAACAAATTTTTTGTAATAAATTAAAGTGGTTTTACCTATATTATCCTCAAAATATTTTTGATTATTCATAAAAATATTAGGAAAGAGCTTTTTTTAGAAGTTCATTGACAACAGCAGGATTAGCTTTACCCTTTAATTCTTTCATACATTGGCCTACAATAAATCCAAAAGCTTTTTGTTTGCCACCCTTATAATCACTAACCGACTGCGGATTATTTTCCAATACTTTTTTAATAACCTCTTCAACAGCTGCTGTATCATTAACCATCTGCAAACCATTATCTTTGACATATTGTTCACAGTCAGCATTATCATCAAATACAGCGCTGAGAACTTTTTTAGCTGTATTACGGTTAATAGTACCTTTATCAATCATCATAATAAGTTTAGCTAAATTATCAGGCGAAAGTTTCATATGAGAAGTTTCTATTGATAACTCCTTTAACATACGGAAAATATCGCCCATAATCCAATTGGAGACTTCTTTAGGTTTATTGGTTAGTTTAGTAGCCTCTTCAAAGAAATCAGCCATAGCTTTTTCGCCTGTTATCATACGTGCGTCGTATTCTGGCAAACCAAATTCTTCTTGGTATCTCTTTTGTTTTTCTAAAGCCATTTCCGGTTGTTCGGAACGCACACGTTCAATCCATTCATCACTTATTTCAACTGGAGGAAGGTCAGGTTCAGGGAAATAACGGTAATCATGAGCATTTTCTTTTGAACGCATAGCATAACTGCGTTCTTTATTATCATCCCATCTGCGTGTTTCCTGGATAACCTTTTTACCGCTTTCGATTACTTCTACCTGGCGGTTAAATTCCCCTTCTATAGCCCTTGCTATAGCTTTAAAAGAGTTCATATTTTTCATTTCAGTACGAGTACCGAAAGTATCGCTGCCAACAGGACGTACAGACAGGTTTATATCAGCACGCATGGAACCTTCCTGCATTTTACAGTCGGAAATATCAAGATATTCAAATGTTGATTTAAGCTTTTGTAAATATGCCGTAACTTCTTCAGCGCTGCGGAAATCAGGCTCGGATACTATTTCCAAAAGAGGCACGCCGCATCTGTTATAATCAGCTAATGTACAATCATCCCATGGATCATGAATAAGCTTACCGGCATCTTCTTCCATATGGATTTCATGTATGCCTATAGATTTTGTACCTTTTGATGTTTCTATATCAACATGACCGTTTTGACATATTGGAAGATATAATTGGCTTATCTGATATGCTTTAGGCAGATCAGGATAAAAATAATTTTTACGGTCAAATTTATTATATTTTGTTATTTCACAATTAGTAGCAATACCTGCACGGATGGCATATTCAACTACTTTTTCATTTAATACAGGAAGTACTCCAGGAAGGCCGGTACATACAGGACAGCAGTGAGTATTAGGGTCACCGCCAAATTCAGTTGTACAGGAACAGAATATTTTTGATTTAGTAGATAGTTCTACATGGACCTCAAGTCCTATTACCATTTCGTAATTCATGCATTTTTACCTCCTTCCGGTTTTTTAGTATGAAAATCAGTTGATAACTGATAAGCATGTGCTGCATTTAATAAAGTATTCTCACCAAATGGCTTACCTATTAATTGGAAACCAATAGGCATATTGTTTGAATCAAATCCACATGGCGCTGTTAATCCAGGCAAGCCTGCAAGATTAACTGATACTGTATAAATATCGCTTAAATACATTTTAAGCGGTTCGCAGAGGCTTTCACCGATTCTTGGTGCGGTTGTAGGCGCTACCGGACCTAAAATTACATCATATTTCTGGAAAGCATCGTCAAAAGCTTTCTTTATAAGAGCTTTTACACGTAAAGCTTTTGTATAATAAGCATCGTAATATCCTGAACTTAATACGAAGTTACCTAACATAATACGGCGTTTTACTTCCATACCAAAGCCTTCACTGCGGGATTTAAGATAAAGATCATATAAATCGTCATAATTTTCCGCGCGGTAACCATATTTTATGCCGTCATATCTTGAAAGGTTGGAACCAGCTTCAGCACAAGCAATAATATAATAAGCAGGAACACAATATTCAACTATTGGCATAGGAAATTCTTCAATAACTGCTCCTAATGATTCAAAGGTTTTTGCAGCTGCCATAACCTTTTCTTTTACTTCATTATCAAGCCCAGAACCAAAATAATCGGTTGGTATACCAATACGAAGGCCCTGAATATCACCTGTAAGTGAAGCTAATGCATTGCCGCAATCACATTCAACCGATGTTGAATCACGTTTATCCTTACCTGTTATGATATCAAGTACAGCGGCGATATCTTTTGCGCTGTTACCAACAGGACCTATCTGATCAAGAGAAGAGGCATATGCGACAAGACCGTAACGTGAAACAGAACCATATGTCGGCTTCATACCGGTGACGCCGCAATAAGAACACGGCTGACGTATGGAACCGCCTGTATCAGAACCTAATGTATAATAAGCTTCGTTTGCAGCAACAGCAACAGCTGCGCCGCCGCTGGAACCGCCTGGCACATGATTTGTGTTCCAAGGATTTTTTGTAACACCATAATATGATGTTTCTGATGTGGAACCCATAGCGAATTCATCCATATTAAGTTTGCCTAAAATAACAGCGCCGGCTTTATTTAATTTTTCAACAACGCCTGCATTATAAGGCGGTTTAAAATTATAAAGCATTTTTGAACCACAGGTTGTAAGCATATCTTTTGTACAGATATTATCTTTAATAGCCATAGGTACGCCGGCGAGAGGGGATGTTAATTCACCGGAATCTATTTTAGCCTGTATTTCATCAGCGCTTTTAAGAGCTTCATCTTTAAATACAGAAATATATGCGTTATATATATCCCCATCAGCCTGTATTTTATCAAGCATAGCTGATGTTGCGTCATGCACACTGATTTCTTTATCTTTTATTTTTTGTCCCAGTTCTAAAGCTCCGAGCTTTAATAAATCCATTATCTTTCCTCCTTTATCAGATTATTCAACTGTTTTAGGTACTTTAAAGCTTCCATCTTTTTTGGCAGGAGCATTTTGTAAAATAAGCTCCCTATCAACAGATGGAATTACTTTATCTTCACGGAAGACATTACGTACAGGGAAAGCATGGGACATAGGTTCAATATCGTCTGTGTTAAGAGTATTAAGCTTATCCATATATCCTATAATACTGCCTAAATCTTTAATAAGCCCTTCACGTTCGCTGTCAGCTACTTCTAAACGGCTTAATGCAGCGACATAATCTATCAATTGATTATCAATTTTCATTATAGAAACACCTCCAAAGTGATTTTTTTAATATTTATTTTTTATTATGGGTCTAATCTATTCATATCGCGTGGGAAGAGGCTTGCATATCGGATATTATTCATATCAAGCAGTTTCATAGTAAGGCGTTCCAAACCTATACCAAGACCGCCGTGAGGAGGCATACCATATTTGAATATTGACAGGTAACTTTTAAAATCCTCTGGGTCCATATCGCGTGATTTCATTTTATCAATCTGTGTCTGATAATCATGGATACGCTGGCCGCCTGTTGTTATTTCCATACCGCGGAATAATAAATCAAAGCTAAGAGTGAATTTTGGATTTTCTGGATCATCCATAGCATAAAATGGACGCTTTTTAGATGGATAATGTGTGATAAATACAAAATCACTGTTATATTCCTCTTTAAATAAACGGCTGATATTAATTTCTTCTTCCGGTTCTAAATCATAAGGATCACGGATTTTACGGTTATATTTTTTTGCAGCCATTTCTTTAGCTTCTACAAAACGAACCTGTGGAATTTGTGATACATCCGGAAGTTCTACCTTTAATGATTTAAGATAATTGGCGTATTCATTTTTCAGCAAATCAAAAGTATACTGCAAAGCGCCTGCTTCAACGCTCATTACATCATAAAAGCTGTCTATAAAACCCATTTCAAAATCTATACCTGTATATTCGTTAAGATGGCGTGTTGTATTATGCTTTTCTGCACGATAAACAGGTCCTACTTCAAATACACGTTCATATACACCTACCATCATTTGTTTATAAAACTGCGGGCTTTGTGCAAGATATGCTTTTTGACCAAAATAATCAAGTTTAAATATATTAGCTCCGCCTTCAGCGCCTGCCTGAACAATTTTCGGCGTACGGATTTCAGTAAATCCTTGATTAAATAAATAATCTCTAAATCCGCGTACAATACCTTCTTGAATTTTAAATATAGCCCTTTCGCGAAGATTACGCAAAGTTATAGGACGGTTTTCTAATAAGGTATCTATAGCAAGGTTCAATTTATGCTTATTGATTGTTATAGGCAGCGGGGCAGCAGGGGATGATAATACCTTAACGTTGCTAAGACGAAGCTCAAATCCATTTGGAGCCCTATCATCAGAAGCTATTTCACCTGTAACCTTAATGCAATCAGCATCTTTTATATCAGCAATATTAATATTACTGTCAGAAGAAACAACACATTGTACTATACCATTACGTTTGCGAAGGATTATAAATGAAAAATCACTCATATCCCTAATATTATGAACCGTACCTTTCATAGAAATTGTCTTGCCGTACATATCAGGGGTAACCTGTTCTATTTCAAGACAATCACTCTGTAATGTCCCTTTGACAAATTCCATTGTATCACTTTCCTTTTCATCGTTATTTCAATAGTATAAAATAAACAAACTAATAAAAATAAAAAAAACGTCCCGAAAGAAATATCCGGGACGGGAATTAACTAAAAAAATACCCGCGGTACCACCCAGCTTATCGTTTATAAAAAACGATCGCTTTATATTGCATTTAACGCACGCAAAACGGATTAACCTAATAACATAAATTTATGTTTTCAGCTAACCGGCTCAAAAGTGTTCCTTCACCTGCGGAGTTTCCTTTATCCATCTCAGTCTAGGTAGATAAATCCCTGTTGAAAACGCAGGTTACTGCTCTTTATCACAGCCATTATAATTATATACATATATAATAGTATTTACCAAAACATTTGTCAATATTTACTTTTTTAAATAGTTTTACATTAAAATAATTTATAACAGTTTAAATAACATATTTTACTGTTGAAAAGTCAGGTTCATTAGCTGAGATTATTTTTACAATAAATAAGAGCATAAAGATATTCTCTTATTGAGCTTTATCAAGAAAGGGTAGAAAGAGGCGCCCGCGGAGCGCATCTTTAAGATGCGCTCCCTGCATTTTCAGGGGCAAGCAAATGCTTGCCCGCGGGCGTCTCATGTGATAGGGTTCGTTTCTGATAAATTTA
>CALWVB010000123.1 GCA_944384895.1 uncultured Clostridia bacterium
GGCTTTGCCCGCGTATGAAATACCCCCGGCTTCGCCGGGGGATATTTATTGGTGCCGCTGACCGGACTTGAACCGGTACGATGTTGCCACCGAGGGATTTTAAGTCCCTTGTGTCTGCCAATTCCACCACAGCGGCATAAAAATCAGCATTTATTATTATAAATAATTTTTATTAAATTGTCAAGACAAATTTACCATATAAAAACAATTTAACAATAAAAAACTGCAGTGTAATAAATTTATTCACTGCAGTTTAAGTGGACGTTAACGGACTTGAACCGCTGACCTTCCGCACGTCAAGCGGAAGCTCTACCAGCTGAGCTAAACGTCCATAAAATAACTAAAGTGCTATAATATGATAATACAAGCATATTAAAAAGTCAAGCTTAATATTTTAATTAATAAAATATTAATAAATTATAGAATAATTTGAATAATTATATTGACAATATTAACATTTTAATGCTTGTTGTTTTATTTTGCTATGTGTATAATTTGTTTTATATAGTACTATTATAATTTATTTATAGTATTTTAGTTAATATTATGGTAAAATATATAATATATATCTTAAATACTTCTATAAGGAGAGGTAATATATGAGATCTATAAAATTTAAAGCTTTAAAAGATGATGCCAGCGGCTGGGTATATGGATGGCTTGTATATAGACAAGGCGATTATAGAATACTGCCAATTGGCAGTGAAGATGATTTTATACAAATAGATCAGGATACAATCTGCCAATTTACAGGAGCATATGACGGTACACAATGGGATATGCTTGATGACAGACATAAAGCAAAATGGATAGAAAATGGTAATGAAATAGGCGATTGGAAGGGTATAGAAATATATGAGAATGATATCCTTGCGGATAAAGATGGGAATAATTATCTTGTAGTTTATAATGAAGGTACCGATACCTGTAAAGGTTCATTTTATGGATATGGTATAATAGGAGAGCATAAATCTAGTTTTGATGCGATAAATTTATGTTCTTTTGCAAGCAATATGAAAGTTGTAGATAATCTTCATACAAATACGTCAAATATTGCTGGTAAATGGCCAATAAACGAATCTTGACATAATATTTCAATTTTATGATTTATAATTATTAAGATTAAGAAGTAATATATATCTCCGATAGGAAGTGGTATTATGCAATACTTTTTACAGGTATTGGCATATTTATTTCAATTTGTTTTTTTATGTGCATTTTTAGCGCTTATAATAAAAGCTGTAGTGCGTCAAATAAGAGTTAAAGCTAATTATGATGCAGGACGCGATGAGTTATTAATTGAATTCAGATGCCTTACAGCAACAAAACAAAAATGGCCTGCCTGTGTAAATGTTAATTTAGGGCAGGGAACATATTCTATGGGTACTTCACCTTTCTCTGAACTTAGGATAACAAATACAGGAACGCATTTTGCCGGTACTCTTGAAGTGCATGACGATGGAGAATGTCATCTTTATATAAATAAAGGCACTATTCATATGCATGGTGAACCAATTGATGAAAATTATTCTTCATATATAAGCATGTATCCAGGAGATGTTTTTACAATAGGAAAACAAACGTTAATGATTAATGAATTAACACCGGAAATGATTACTGATGTAACAGATAATGAGTATTAATAAATTCGTTTATCTTTGTTAAGAGGAGGGGATATATCTGGGCGGATTATTTGTATTTAGTTCAATATTACTTTTAATATGGACGTGTTTATCTTGTGCAAGCGCTGGTATGTCTCTTGCTGCGTTTGTTTATTTAGTAGCGGCATATTTAGCTGTATTGATATTCACACTGTTTTTTAAGGTAATATTTAAAACAGTTGATATGACAATATTGTATATATACAATATTTTATATATGATAGGCTTTTCATTGCAGTTTGGAGCAGATGCTACAGGTGAAAAGCTAATACAATTCATTTTTGATTATTTAATTTCAATGGCAGCTTTTATAGTAATATTCCTGATAATACGTTATACAGGCATAATGAATTCAGGATATATAGCGGCAATTTTTGCCATAGGAAGCATAGGGCTTTTAATAGCTGCAAGGCTTATAGGCGGGCGGACATATGGTACATACAATTGGATTGGACCATTACAGCCGTCGGAATTTATTAAGTTAGCAGTTCCGTTTATTACTGCTTGGTGTCTTAAACCAAACGTTGGATCTAAACTGAAGATTATTGGCAGATCCAGCGTAATACCAATGAGGCATTTTGGATTTTTAGCCATACAGGCTGTAATAATAGGGCTTATGGGAGCTATCAATAGGGAATTTGGTACAGCGCTTATCATTGCTGGAATGATGATGGTATGTTTTTTATGTATGTCATCATCATGGTTTTGGAAGATTATATTATCTGCGGCCAGCTTTTTAATATCATTTGTATTAATATTTGTTGTAGATTTACTGCAAGGCCGTGTGCTTATATGGCTTGATCCGCTGGGTGAAGGTGCAAAACTTGAAAATGCGGAAGTATTTGTAAAATTCTTTAGATTAATTAATACAACAGGTTGGTATGGCGGAGGATTTGCTGGAGCTGCAACAGCTAATGCAAGAGAGCGTTATTCGGATTTTGCATTTATGTCGGCTGTACAGGCTGGAGGGGTCTTGCTTGGATTAGTTATTACAGGCGCATTTATTGCAATAATTGTTTATGGAATAAAAATAGCATCCAGGCAAAAGGAACAGGAATCCTTGCTGGTATTCAGTGCTTTAGCTATCTTAAGCTTTACTGTTATAATTCATATAGGTGGTAATCTTACATCTTTACCGCTCACAGGTATATGTTTGCCGGCGCTTTCCAGCGGTACACAGGCCGCTATATGCAATGCTGGATTAATAGGAATTATTATGGCTTTTTCAGGAAGAAAGGTGCGTGCTGTACATGTTGATACTTAAATCAAAACGTAAAGCGCGGCGTTTTGCAGGAATATTATTTATAATAGGGCTTTTTGTTATATGGGCAGTATTCTTTTTTAGATCGGTTAAAGCCGCTAATATGGAATGGTCATACAGCGCGTCTGATTACTATTCTGTTATGTCATATAGTTCCCCGGGAAATATATTAGACAGAAGCGGTGAAATATTATTAGATGGCAGCCGCGAGGGCTGGAAATGGAATGAAGGCGCTGCATATAACAGCGCGTATGCTTCACTTATTGGACCGGATATAAAATTAACAGCTGTATCTAAATCCACAATGCTTGGAGCGGGAGCTAAGAAATTACTGGGTATAGGAAGTAATACTATATATAATCCGTTGAAGATTCTATTGCCATTGCCTGTTTCAGGTGATGACATCCGTATGACTACCGATACATCATTGCAATTAAAGGCTATGGAGCTTTTAGCTGATTATCCTACTTCATCTATTTTTATGTATAATTATAAAACTGGAGAAGTATTAACATCTGTATCAAAACCTACATTTGACCCTATAACATTAGAAGGTATTGTTATGGATGAAAATAATAAATATATGAGCTTTTCTGATAAACAAGGTAAAGGTATTAATAAAAATATCGCATATTTACGTCCGCCTGGGTCTACTATGAAATCGGTTACAGCGGCTATTGCATTGGATTATGATGAAAGTTTAGCTGATTTTTCATGTAAATGTCCTGGTACGGCAACAATAGACGGAGTAAAAGTAATATGCCATTCTACTCATGGTACAGTAAAATCAATGCAATCTGCACTAGATAAAAGCTGTAATATTTATTTTGCTACATTAGCATCACAAATACCTAATGATGTATTTGAAGCGGGATTAGTAGACTGTGGATTTAACAGTGTTGTATCTTATGGCGAATATAATGTTGCAGACGGTGTTTTTGGTGAAGTTGATAAACTTAACGGGTTATCGTCAATAGATAAATTATATGGAGCATTTGGTCAGGCTACCTGCCGTACAACCCCATTACAAATGGCGGTTATATATGGATATATAGCATCCGGTGGAGACAGCGTATTGCCTTATTTCTTTGAAATAGACGGTAAAGAACATGAAACTGAAGAAACTTTTGCAATGTTTGGTTCTAGTACTGCTGAAACTTTAGCTGATATGCTTGAGCAATCTGTTTCCAATGGAAGCGGTTCAAAAGCATATATAGAAGGCATGAACGTAATAGGAAAAAGCGGTACAGCTCAATGGGGCGACGGCAGAGAAGATACTGCATGGTTTATAGCTGCGATACGCAATGAAGATTATCCTTTTGTAGTTTGCGTATGCCTTGATGAATCCTCAAGAGGAGGTTCTTCAGCAGCACCTTTTGCAAGAAAAATGCTTCAAAGCGCTATTGATTTAACAAATAGTGAAAATGCTATTGATGAAATTCCGGAAGAATAAACTCTTTTTAGATATATATCAAAAAGGATTTTTAAGAAAGTAGCTGAGATATGGGTAAGTTACAAAAAAACGGTTTAGTTCCATATAAATGCATATGCGGACAGGTTATAACTGATTTTGCTAGACAGGTTGTATGGATGGATGAAAATAATATTTTGGATGATACGTTAGACGATCAGATAGATAATGTTCAGGATGATATATATTATGAATTTGAACCTGATATAAAAGTAATATCCGGGACAAAAGATGTACCAATTGTTATAAATGCCGAAGGTAAGCTGTTGGATATACGGCTGTGTAAAAACTGTTTAACAGAATTACCGCGTTGCGCTGGAATTGAGCAAACATTCAGGTTGGGTTTTGCCGGATCACCGTTAAGCGGTAAAAGTACACTTATAAGGCAATATTTATCAGAATTACCTAATATGCTTGCAGAAAAATATAATTTTGCACCGTTTTATGATAAAATGAGCCATGTCAGTTTTGATTATTTGCAGGATATTACTGAAGGGTTTAAATGCGGTGATTTATCTAGCGAATATGATAATATTGATGCAGTTTATCCGCTTACAATAGAATTCCGAAGAAAAGTTGAAGAAAAATCTAAAGGTTTATTTAATAAATCTATTAATAATAAAGGCTTTTATGCACCAAATGCGGCTATACAACTTCTGGATATGTCTTTAAATCAATATAAAAATCTGATATTTGATAATTGTACAGACAATGTTTTATCCACTTTAAACGGTCTTATATATTGCATAGATGCGCAGGATGTTATTGCATGTTTTACACATGAAGCTGGAAGAAGGCAAAATTTAAATACATCATTTGAAAAATGTTTTGCGGATTTCTTTTTAGAAAGATATCCGCGTGCATGGAATATTCCTACAGCTTTAGTAATAACTAAATGCGATCTGCTTAAACGTTTTATTGATGAAAATAAATGGATAGTATCATCAGTAAAAGAAGCATCAGGTATAAAAGGACAGGATTTATATAATTCATTTAATATAAATACGCTTGATATTGATGAATATCTTAAAAGGCCATATATTAATACGCATCAAAATGGATTTAATTATGATGAAAACAGGATCAGAAGCAGTGCAGTAAGAGGATTACTTAAATTAGCTGATCCTGGTTTTATAAGTAATATTGAAAGCAGATATTATAATTCCGGACGAAAAATAGAATATTTTTGTATTTCATCTCTTGGGCATAATCCGGAAACAGATAACAGCTTTTTTTATGATTTATATAATCCATTTAGATTTGAAGAACCATTTTTATATTTTTTATCTTTATTAAATTTGTTACCAGTAATAACCGATAAATATTTGGTAAATAGATAACAGTAATTTATATTTCATGGAGGAAACAATGAGTAAGGTATATCAGCACATATATTCAGCCGATAAAGACGGTATGCATTTAATAGCGGCATCTGAAGAAATGATAATGGAAGTATGCGATTATTTAGAGCGTACAATATGCAGTATAAAAAATCTTAATGGCAACGATGCTATTTATGCTACTCCATTAACTGTAGATACTATAGTTGTTGGTAAGGTTACTTCACTACCTAATGGAGATCCGCCTGTTTATCCCTATCCACATAATTATTTTCATAATTATATTGTATCAAATATTGATGCAGCTAAAATTATAAGTAAGGATCCTTGCTTTGTTTCAAAAATAGCTTTTAAAAATGGACCGGTTAGCAAGACGGATAATTCAGCACAGGCATTAAATGCATTGCCTTTAACATGTAAAGGTATTGAAATACCAGATAAAATAAGCGGTACAATGCTGCAAAATGCATATGGCAGCCTTATGAATATTATAGCTGATAACAGCATGAAATATATGAGTATAGATGAATCTTTTTCTCCAATGGAGATTATAAGCCTTGCTTATTCTGTATTACCTATTCATGCAGCTTTAAAATTTTCTTATATTACTTATGTAGCTGGCATACCAAAGATAAAATATAATTTATGTTTTACTGAAAGCAGTATAGTGGAAAACATAAAAAGTCAAAACAGATTATCGGCTGCTTCATTATTTTCTAGTGATCAATCATTATCAGTTGCAGAATTTGTAAGAATGAGCCAATTATTAAATCAAAGCTCTATTGATTTATCACAGCTGAGAAACTTTTATAGATTTGCTTATGATTTTATTAATATTGTAAATAAACATATTAAAGACGAACTTGATCCATTAAGTATGTATACTTATGAAAAATTGCTTTGTATATATAAATATACAACAGAGATGGTATCTTCATCGCGTTCTTCTTTACCAGAAGATATTTTAGCATCTATTGAATGGATGGAAAACCTTATAAAATTATATCCTTCATTTAAAAATGATATCAGGCAATTAGTACCTATGATGCCAAAGGATTCTAAACCACAGAGCATACCAATGCCTACACAAACGGCTAAACGTGCTGAACGTGAGATGGCGACAAAAATTATAGCGCTTATTTTAGCAAATCCATCGGATTATGATTCTTTTGCTGCTATTAAATATCAGGTTATGCGTGAAGTACGGTTGGAGACATTTAGTTTATCATTGTTTCAAAAAACTTTACGCGAAGCTTTAATGACATATCTTGCAAAAGATTTGGATGATAGTCGGAAGACTATGGCGGCAATGGCTATAAGCCTTGCTTTTGAAGTATCTGATTATAAAAAATATGGAGCAGAATGTATAAGTTTTGCCCCTTATGATTATGAATCAATGCTCGATTTTATATGGAGTTTATCAAATAATTCGAAAATTATACAAAAAGAAATTTTATCGCTTCATAGAACTAATCCTTTATCAATTGCCATGTCTAAAATAAAAAAGACTAAGAAAAAAGATATAAATAATGTTACAGATGATTTTTCTGATTTAGATTATATATCAGATGATACGATAATAACCAATGGTGATATTAATAAAACAGTAAAGAAAAAAGATAAAAAAAGATTATTTGGAAAAGATAAAAAAATTATCGATAATATAAAATCAAATGATTATTTATCTGATAAGCATGGCACGGATTATGATGATAAATTTGATGTTTAAATAGAAAAATAAATATTTTATCGGTTCATTTTTCCATTATTTATATTGACATAAACGATTTATTTGCATATACTAAATTATGGGAATGAAGTACTCCCTCGGTTTATCCGGAACTGCTTTTAAAAGCTAATGACTTCTGCATACATGCAGAAGTCATTTTTATTGCAAACAACTACCAGCTATGTTGCTGTAGCAGAAAAGACTTTAGCAAGAAAAAGGACAAGGAACTTTTTTTGGAGACATAATAAAATTGCGGCCAGACAACAGCAAGGTAATTACCAAAAGGATAATATTAGAGATGAATAACGTGAACAGTTTAATATACGAGCTGGAACTGCAAATATCATATAGCATTGTCTAAGGTAAAATAAATCACTCAATGAAAAAAGGAATAAATAAAAAAACAAAAAAGATAAAGAAACAGGTAACATGAAAGGTACCGTTGAAGTGGGGCGCCCGCGGAGCGCATCGTTTGATGCGCTAAAAGCAAAATAATTTTTAGAAACTCAGGTAAGATTAAAAGGGAAATAAGCGTTATATTAAATACTTAGCATCTTTATAGCCAAAATTATTTTGCGTAAAGCAGCCATATGGAATATGGCTGCACGCGGGCGCCCCCTTTCAGGGTATCGTAACCCAGAATATTTTCTTTAAACATATCCGCGTATTTTTATATATTGTATAATTTAGGCCAAATAGCATTTGTGCCGAAGAACAGGAAAATGTTATTCTACAAAGAAAAGAGATGAGAAGTGGGGAAAATCTTGAGAACAATGTGTGCTTGGGAAAAAGTAAAAATAGTACAGGCGGGGATCTGTCCGGATAATGTACATATGCTGGTAGAAATTTTGACAAAAGTGTCGATATCCAGTTTCATGGGATACTTAAAGGGAAAAAAGCAGTTAGATAATATATGAAAAATATCCTGAATTGAAGAATAAGTACAGGTAGTTCCGGCGCTGTAGATATAATATGGACACGACGTATAAGAACGCAAAAAAAGAATGAAAAGTATATCAAAAGACAGCTGAAGGAAGATAAACTTCAGGATCAGTTGACATTTAGAGAGCATGAGAACCGTTTTAAGGGCAACAATCAACTAACTTGTGCAAGTATCAGACCGTACCGATGCAACGTGAAGCATGGTTAATAATGGAGAACTATGCCAGCCTATGAAAAACTCGTGGTTTTGCCTGGGAATATTTACAGTTAAGCTGACAATTGCTGCATATATGCAAAAATTGTCAGCCCATTTGTGCGTAAAGCAATAAAATTTAATTAGGCGAGTATTTTACGTAATAATCTTTATACGCTCTTAAAAATTTTTTGCAGTTATGTACTAAATATAAAGACATATAATTAATTATTTTTTAAATGAGGAGCAAAGTAAATATACTAAAGACAATTAAAATTAATTATATAATGCTAAATGCTAGATGAGTCATAAGAAAATAATAGTAACTGCCTAGAATGGAGTAGATTAGTGTGCAAAAATTAGTAGAAAAAATAGGAAAACCTTTTGCATTGCAATTATTATTAGGTGTATTAGGTATTCCAATTGGAATTATAGTTGCCTGTATTGATGCGGTTTTTGGTGAAGTTTTACTTAAATTGACAGATATTAGAGAAGTATATGCTATATATCTAATACCTATTTTACCGCTTGCAGGTATTTTAATTGCCTATTGCTATAAGCGTTTTGGCGGAAATAGCAATAAAGGAATGAATCTTGTATTTGAAGTAGCGCATGGTAAAGAAACGGTTATTCCCTTGAGATTGATTCCTTTTGTAGTAACAGGTACATGGATAACACATTTATTTGGAGGAAGCTCAGGCCGAGAGGGTGTTGCTGTTCAAATCGGCGCGACATTTTCTCATTGGGTAGGCAGACATTTACCTATTAAAAACGTATCTCAAATATTTCTTGTTGTAGGTATGGCTGCTGGATTTGCTGGTTTATTTCAAACACCGTTAGCAGCAATTGTCTTTGCAATGGAAGTTTTAATTGCAGGTGAATTAAGATATGAAGCGCTTTTTCCTACACTTACTGCTGCCATATCAGCAAGTATAATGTCAAAGGCTTTAGGAATGAATAAATTTGAATTTGCATTATCTTGTGATATTTCTTTTACAGGAACTCTACTTATAAAGCTTTTCATATTAGGTGCTATTTTTGGACTGGTTGGAGGATTGTTTGCATGGTCTATGGAAAAAACTAAACAGTTTTTAGCTGATAAAATAAAAAATCCGATGCTTCGTATAGCATTGATCGGCATCGGATTAAGCGCTTTATTTCTTTTGTTATATAAAGGACGTTATTCAGGATCAGGAACAAATTTGATTCAGGAATGTTTTAATAATGGAATAGTATATAATTGGGACTGGATATTAAAATTTATTTTAACCATACTTACACTTGCAGCTGGATTTCAAGGAGGAGAAGTAACGCCATTGTTCTCTATTGGAGCAAGTCTTGGAGCAATTATTGCCAGTTTATTTGGCTTGCCTGTAATATTTACTGCAGCGCTGGGATTTGCAGCTGTTTTCGGCAGCGCTACAAATACATTTTTTGCTCCTGTTTTAATTGGTGGAGAAATATTTGGTTATGAATGTTTACCATATTTCTTTATTATATGTGCAGTTGCTTACATATTTAATTTTAATAAATCTATCTATTCTCTGCAAAAAATTAAACCTGTTCATTAAAATATATCTATATCGCTTTATACTTTAATGTTTTATTAGTATGTTTTACTTACAATATTATTTTATATATTAATTAACATAATAAATCTAAAATAAAAAATTTGGCTTTATTATTTATATCTCATTAGTTTTTTTATATATAGACAAAGATAGTTTCATCATATCCTGCATGGGAATAAATCCTATTTTTTTATATAAGTTTTTTCCAGCTTGTGAGGTTTCTAAATAAATTTTTGATATATTACGCTGCATTGCTTGTCCTATAAGCCATTTGACTACCTTTTTACCAACGCCATATCCGCGAAACTCAGGTTTAGTATAAATATTCATTAAATAGGCACATTGTCCAGATGGGTTATCCGGTGACGGCATCTCTTTATATAAACATATTCCACCACAACCAATAATTTCTTCATTGATATAGGCAAGACAGGCAATATGGTCTCCTGATGGCAGTGCTTCTTTG
>CALWVB010000124.1 GCA_944384895.1 uncultured Clostridia bacterium
ATTCCTCAAATTCTTTATATAATAAAAATTAATAATATTATTTACATAAAAATACATACTTAAACATTTTTAGGACGCCTTATCATAGAACCTTTTTCAACTGGATGGTCAAAACTGATAGAAACCGCCATAGCTGCATGCGGCGCGCTTTCTATTTTTTCACCATTTTCATTTTGCATATCTAACATAGCAATTTCTTCTGATTGTTTACCAGGCTGTAATAAATCGGCAATATCTCCGTCTAAAAATTTATTGCGCTGGCTTAAATATAACCGTCCATCGCGATAATCTTCAACCTGAGCTATTACTTCATAATTTCTGACATATCCTCCGTTTTCATATTCCTGATGAGGCTGTCCAAAATAAAATCCTGTACAATAAGCTCTATGGCTTACTTTATCAGTTTCATCAATAATCCATTGAGGTAAAGAAGTATCATTATTCATATGCCAATCAATAGCGCAGCGGTATGCATTAGCAGTAACCGCTGTATAATATACTGATTTAGCGCGCCCTTCTATTTTAAAGCTGTCAATCCCTGCATCTACCAATTGAGGGATATACTCTATCATACACATATCCTGTGCATTAAAAAGATGAGTGCCTTTATCATTTTCTTCAATAGGGAAATATTCGCCAGGACGTTTTTCTTCAGTAACATAATATTTCCATCTGCATGGCTGAGCGCAGTCGCCGCGATTGGCATCACGTCCGGTAAGATAGCTTGAGATAAGGCATCTTCCGGAAAAAGACATACACATAGCGCCATGTATAAAGGCTTCCAGTTCTAATCCTTTTGGGATTTTTGCTTTAATTTCAGCAATATCTTCAATTGGAAGCTCTCTTGCTAAAACTACTCTTTTTGCACCCATATCATAAAAGCATGACGCTGTATAATAATTTACTATACCAGCTTGTGTTGATATATGAATGTCAACATTTGGAGCATATTTTTTTGCAAGCGATAAGACTCCCATATCAGCTATAATTAGTGCATCAATACCGCAATCGGCCGCCCGCTCTAAAAATGCGGGCAGCCGTGCAATTTCATTATTATGAGGTAAGGTATTGCATGTTAAATATATTTTAACGTTATTATCATGAGAATATTTAACGCCATAAGCTAAATCTTCAAATGAAAAATTATTAGGCGATGTTCTCATACCAAATTCCAAACCGGCTAAATATACAGCGTCTGCGCCATATTGAATTGCAGCTTTAAGACGGTTTAAATCACCGGCAGGACATAATAATTCAGGTTTAAATTTTAACATATTTTATGATTCACCATTTATTCTTTTAATTTCTTCCCAATTTTCTAGATGCTCGTCATAAGTTTCAGCATAATAGAATTTTCCGTTATTATCACTTGCAAAATAATAATAATCAGAATCTTCTGTTGGATAAAGAGCAGCTTCTATAGCGTCAAGACCTGGAGAACAGATAGGTCCAGGAGGAAGTCCTTCAATAGTATAAGTGTCATATTTGCTGGAAGGATAATCACTTGTTGTATCAGTTTGAAGCTGGCGTAAGTTATTACTGTTAAGCCTGTTATGGAAAACAGCAGATACGTCAAACATATCAGATTGATTAGAAGCTTCTTTTTGAATAATTGAAGCTAATGTGATAACTTCATCCATAGTCATATTTAATTCTGCTGCACGTTCACGCATAGCGTCGGTTATTCTGTTTTCTGTATTGCTGAGGAATTTGTCTACTACGTTTTGTACAGGCTCACCTTGATAGAAATCATAGGTATCAGGGAAAAGATATCCTTCAAGTTTATAATACCTGTCTGGATTATCCTGAATTTGTGCTACAAGTTCATATTCAGAAAAATCACCGGTTTGCAGGTATTCTAATAATTCTTTCTTATCGCATACAGCGTTTGCATTTAACTTATCAACAATTTCATCTAAGGTAAAACCTTCCGGGAAGGTTAATTTTACGATATCAGATGGTTTGGATTGATATTGAAGTTGGTTAACAAGTGAATTATAATCCGCATTTGTTTTTACTGTATAGGTACCTGGACGGAAAATTGTATCAGATTTTGCTAAACGGACGAATAATTCAAATACTTTTGGCTGAGTAATAATATCCTGAGCCTTTAAATTTGTAGCAATATCTTCAATTGAATCGCCTTCATTTATAGTAAACTGTACAGAATTTTCTTCAGATGGACGTGCAACTCCTATAAAATCAAAGGCTGATGATAAGATAAAGAATCCTAATACAAGTGAAACGCTCAAAATAATAAGACTATAAAGCACAGTTTTAAGACAACCGGAAAAACGTGATTCCAGTTTCCTTTTACGTTTACGGCTTCGCCTTTCTTTAATACTACCGCCTTCTGCTTCAGGTTCATCATATTGTGCGTTATTTATATTAGTCTGATCAACAGTAAGTTTAGGCATATTTGTACTGTTATAATTATTATTTTGTTGGTTTATTTGATTAAAGAAATTTTCAGTATCACCAATTGGAGGAGTTACAGGCGGGATATTAGACGGCTGAAAATTATTCTGTTGTTCGAAACCGTAAACAGAATTTGCCTGTGGAGCATTATTAAATGCATTGTCTGTATTACCAGATGGTATATCGTCAGTTTTATCAGTATTATTAAAATTATCATCCGGCACAATTGGCTGTGATATTTCAACATCATTGTTTGATAAAGAAATATTATTGGTTTCTTGTGATTGATTAGCTTCTAAATTACTGATATCTGAAGAATTAGTATCTTCATTTGTTTGTGTTTGTTGATTAACAGGATTGGTTTGTGCTTCATCTGCGTCAGAAGGTTTGGGAGATGCAGAAGGCTCATTATTATTTTGCACAGTATTTTCAATGATTTCATTGTCAAGGTTACTGTTATTTGGATGGCTGTTTTGATTATCATTTTTCATTTGCCAAATCCTCCTGTAGATATGTTGAGAATGTTTTATTCCGGAAGATTTCAATATTATGGCCTTTGATTTTATTGGCCAACAGCCACTTGTATGTAGCTGGAGGATATATTACCTGCCGGATAAATTTTTTTATTAAGAATAAATAATATTGGAAAAGTTAATTTGTATATATTTTATTAATTGATATTTTTATTAATGTTTAAAAATGTTTTGAAGATGTACGCCTTAAATATCTTTCGGTTATCAGTAAATCCACACGTTTATCAAATCTGCCATGAGGAAGCGTCCATTTTACACAGTTATAATAACATATACCGATAGTAAGACCATCATAATTATTTAAAAAACGGTCATAATAACCTTTGCCATAACCGATTCGATAACCATTTGAATCAAAGCCAAGACCAGGAACAATACATAACGAACCGTCAAACTGATCAATTTTATCACAATTCTCAATTATTGGCTCCAGGACGCTAAATGTTCCAGGCTGCAGATCTTTCATGCTGTTTATTAAATAAAATTCCATGTTTCTTGTATTAGGAACACATCTTGGGACAGCGACCTTTTTGCCTAATGCTAATGAATGTTCAATTAAATGTATTGTATCTACTTCTATAGGGGTTGATACATAAGTTAAAAGCAGGGGAGAGATACGGTACTGCCGTAAAGATAATATACGGCCATAAATAGCATTATCATGAGATGACTTTGTATCATTATCCAATGAGATACGGAAGTTTTTAAATTTTTGACGTAATTCAGTTTTTGCCTGTCTGATATCTCTTACCTGCATTGAAGAACCGACCTTAATACCTGAGCTTTTATATTGCCCTGAAAATGAGCCATAATAGCGAGAGCAAAATCTATTGCTACACCAGCGCCTTTTGCAGTAATAATACCACCATCACAGCATACGCTTTCTTTTGATATTATAGCGCCTTCCAGTTCCTGTTCAAATCCAGGATAACATATAGCTTTTTTGCCTTTTAATAATCCTTTATGTCCTAATATTGACGGTGCAGCACATATAGCACATATTAACACATTATTTTCAACGCAATAATCGATTGCCTGCTGTACGCATGGGGCTTTTTCAAGATTAAGAGTTCCAGGCATACCGCCAGGTAAAACTATAGCCTCAACATTTTCAAATATTATTTCGTCTGGTAAAATATCAGCAGCTACAGTTATTCCATGTGATCCTCTTACAGCCTGTCCAGTTACTCCCACTGTTATTACATCATAATGTGCGCGGCGAAGTACGTCTACTACAGCTAAAGCTTCTATTTCTTCAAATCCATCTGCTAAAAATAAATATATCATAAACACAAAACCCCTTGTTTATTTCAATTATATTCGTTTATTTAATCCATTGCTAAGCCTAAATATGGCTTTATATCGCTGTTTATTGGCAGCTCGCCATATAGCATTCCATAAGGTTTTTCATTTGAATACCCTTTTAAAGGATTATAATTACAATGAGTACGAATTATAAATTCTTGTGTATTATAAGTTTCTGATATTTTTTTAATAAGACTTGCAAATATATCTGTGTGACATATTAATTCGTTTATAAATATTTTATCATTTTCTTTATTAAAGATAGCATAACCGTATTTATTGCTGCATTTGATACCTAATATTTTTGCCCCATATATTTGAGATGACATTATAACATTATTAATATGAGGTAAATTCCAATCAACATAACAAAAATTATTATTAAAATAGTCTTTGCGAATATGATTTAATTGCCGTGCATCTGGAATAAAAAAACTAATATTATCTTGATTAGTATTTATTATATCTTTAATATTAACTGAAGCTATATTTATATAAAAATATTTATTAAATCCTAATTTTTTATAATAATTAAAAAGATTTTCATTTGCAGGAACAAGTGAAA
>CALWVB010000125.1 GCA_944384895.1 uncultured Clostridia bacterium
TACAATATCAACTTGAAAATAGATAACTAAATAATTGTATCATTTTATTATATTAAAATGCAATATATTGTTGCAGAAAATTTTAAATAAAATATATTATATCTTTTAATTATTCTAATATATACAACGTTTCGCCATAATTATCAGTATATTTTATATCAATAAGCCTAGGATGCCTGAATTCATATCTTACAAGATTCATAAGAGCTTGTCCTCCCCTATATCCATGTATAATCTTTACCTGTTTTATATTATCATTAAGCCGTGATAATAATTTTGTAAGCTCAATTCTTGCCATATCTACCGTCATACCATGTATATCAATTTGAGCTGTATTATTTGAATAAAACATAATTTATGCTCCCTATTTAGAATATAATATAAAAAATTATAACTCTTATTAGAACAAAGCACAATATACAATTTAAGTGTTGACAATAAAGATTTTTTAACATATAATATAAATCGATTTGAATTGGGATTTATATAAATTTAATATTTAATTCGGCGTTGATAAAGGATAAGCAATTAGAATTTATGTTTTTCAGAGAATGGGGTGTTTTTGCTGTAAGCCCTTAACATAAATAAATTGCAAGCCGCCTTTTGAGCCTATGTCTATTTAAAAAGGCACGTTTAATCTGCGTTATAAGATTTTATTGAGTGGCGTTAATTAATAATATTAGCGCAATTTGGGTGGTACCGCGGATGCTCCGTCCCATTTTTATGGGATAGGAGTATTTTTTTGTTTACTAGTTTGTATTTTAAATTTTTATAATTAGGATGTGGTGTTTACCAATGCAATGGACAGGATTAAATGAATTACGAGAAAAGTTTTTATCATTTTTTGAAAGTAAGGGCCATATGCGTCTTGCAAGCGCATCTTTAATCCCGCAAAATGATAAATCATTATTATTAATTAATTCCGGTATGGCTCCTTTAAAAAAATATTTTACAAGGGAAATAACTCCTCCATGCGATAGAGTTACAACTTGTCAAAAATGTATCCGTACTCCTGATATAGAACGAGTAGGAAAAACTGCGCGGCATGGAACATATTTTGAAATGCTTGGTAATTTTTCCTTTGGCGATTACTTTAAAAAGGAAGCTACTGCATGGGCATGGGAATTTTGTACTAAAGTATTAGAACTGCCGGAAGATAGGCTTTGGATATCTGTTTATGAGGATGACGACGAAGCTATAGAAATCTGGACAAAAGAGGTTGGAGTATCTCCTGATAAAATAGTAAAGCTTGGTAAGGAAGATAATTTCTGGGAGCATGGTACAGGTCCATGCGGTCCATGTTCTGAGATATATTTTGACCGTGGAGAAAGCTATGGCTGCGGTTCGCCTGATTGTGCTGTTGGCTGTGACTGTGATAGATATGTTGAATTTTGGAATCTTGTATTTTCACAATTTAATAGTGATGGCAAAGGCAATTATACCCCTCTTGCTAATAAAAATATTGATACAGGTATGGGACTTGAACGTCTTGCATGCATCATGCAAGGTGTAGATAATCTGTTTGAAGTTGATACCGTACAAAATATCATGAAACATATATCAAAAATTGCCGGCGTTAATTATGGAGATAATGAAAAAACCGATGTATCTTTACGTGTTATAACCGACCATATCCGTTCGACAACATTTATGATTGGCGACGGTGTATTGCCGTCAAACGAAGGCCGTGGATATGTTCTTCGCCGTTTATTAAGGCGTGCTGCACGTCACGGCAGACTTTTAGGAATAAAAGAACCTTTCTTAAGCGAAGTATGCGATACAGTTATTCATGAAAATATGTCTGCTTATCCAGAACTTGCTGAAAAGAAGGATTTTATTAAAAAACTTATTTTAAATGAAGAAATCAGTTTCGGTAAAACTATTGATCAGGGTTTAGCTATGCTCAATTCTATGATTGATAAAATCAGTGAAAAGAAATTATCCGGCGCTGATGCATTTAAGCTAAATGATACATTTGGATTTCCTCTTGATCTCACTCGTGAAATATTAGAAGAACGCGGATTAACCGTTGATGAAGAAGAATTTAATAAATTTATGATGGAACAGCGTGAAAGAGCACGCGCTGCCCGCAAAGCTTCTACAGCCGAGGCTTGGGCTGGTACAAAGTCTATCTTAGAAGGTATGCAGCCTACAGTTTTCACAGGTTATGATAATATGTCTTCACAAGCAAAAATTATGGCTATTATCAGCGGCGGTGAGCTTGTAGAAACGCTTAATGAAGGCGAAGAAGCTGTGGTAGTGCTCGATACCACTCCATTTTATGCAGAATCTGGTGGACAGGTAGGCGATACAGGTACAATTACTGCTGACGGCGCTGTATTTATTGTTGGTGATACAACCAAAACTCACGACGGTGTATTTATGCACACAGGATCCCTCCAGAATGGTATAATAAGCGTTGGAGATAAAGTATCTGCAGAGATAAACATTCAGCGTCGTCAGGCTATTATGCGCAATCATACCTCTGCACATCTACTTCAATCAGCGCTCCGTAAAGTATTAGGTACTCATGTTGAACAGGCTGGCCAACTTGTATCAGAAAATACAATGCGCTTTGACTTTACTCATTTTTCCGCTATGACTCCAGAGGAAATTACTAAAGTTGAAAAACTTGTTAATGATGAAATATTAGCTGGTATTAACGTTACAATGGAAGAAATGGGTATAGATCAAGCACGTAAAAAAGGCGCTATGGCTTTATTCGGTGAAAAATACGGCGATATAGTAAGAGTAGTCAGCGCTGGTGATTTTTCAATAGAACTCTGCGGCGGTACACATGTTGATAATACTGCTAAATTAGGTTTATTCAAAATCATTTCCGAAGGTTCTGTAGCAGCAGGTGTTAGAAGAATTGAAGCTGTTACAGGATATGGTGTGCTTTTGCATTATGATATCCTTCATGATATGCTTATAAAAGCCGCTCAAGCTTTTAAACTTAATAATATTGAAGATATTGCAAGACGCGCTGAACAGGCTGTTACTGAACTTAAAACAAAAGATAAAGAAATTGAAGCACTTAACAGTAAAATAGCTTCATCACAGGTTGACAATATTATTAGCAGCGCAAAATCAATAGGTAATGTAAAAGTTATAACCGCTGTATTAGAAAATTCCGGAGCGGATACTTTAAGGCAGATCAGTGATAAAATACGAGATAAATCAGCTGATTATATATCGGTTTTAGCCGGAATAAACGATGGCAAAGCAACATTAGCTTGTTCATGCGGTAAAGACGCTGTAAAATCAGGAGCGCATGCCGGTAATATTGTCCGTGAAACCGCTAAATTAGCAGGCGGTTCCGGCGGAGGTAAGCCTGATTATGCTATGGCAGGCGCAAAAGATATTTCTAAAATTGATGATGCTTTGTCTCAAGTCGAATCTATCGTTGCAAATATGCTTAAATAGTATGTTATTTTATTAGAATAATAGTTAGGAGGTTTTTATATGGATTGCTTATTTTGTAAAATAATCGAAGGTACTATCCCGTCAAAAAAGGCATATGAAGATGATTTAGTATTATCATTTTATGATATTGATCCTAAAGCGCCATTTCATGTATTGATCATTCCAAAACAGCACATTGATTCAGCTGCTAAAATAACGCCTGAAAACAGCAGTATAGTAGCTCATATTTTTGAAGTTGCTGCAAAACTTGCAAAAGAGCATGATTTAAAAGATGGCTTTAGAATAGTTACAAACTGTGGAGAACAGGGCGGTCAAACTGTAAACCACCTGCATTTTCATATGCTTGCAGGACGTAATTTAGGATGGCCTCCAGGCTAATATTTAAGTTTATAAAGTATGAATTTAAAAGGAGTATAAAATCATCCTATGGATACCTATAAAATTAATATTGCCGGCTGTGATAGAGAGCTTATGCTTTGTCCGGTAAACGATAAGCTGGATATAGCTGCATTTATTATGTTTGGCGATGTTGAAATCACAAAAGCTGCAGCAAAAGAGCTATTAAAAAAATGTCCCAAACATGATATAATAATTACAGCTGAAGCTAAAGGAATCCCTTTAGCTTATGAAATGGCACGTGAAGGTTGCCAGCATTATGTAGTTGCTCGTAAAGCTACAAAATTATATATGAAAAAACCTATTGAAGTACAAGTGCGTTCTATTACTACTGCACGTATGCAAAATCTTTATTTAGATCAAAATGAAGCTTATTATATGAATGGTAAACGTGTGCTTATTGTCGATGATGTAATAAGTACAGGTGAATCTCTTCATGCAGTAGAAGAACTGGTTCATGCCGCTGGCGGTAATATAGTCGGCAAGGCAGCAGTACTTGCTGAAGGCGATGCCTCTAAACGTAATGATATAATTTTCTTAGAACCACTTCCTTTATTCTTTAAATAATTAATTTTATAATTTTAAAATTATAAACATGAGGTGACTAATATGAAGCGGCCGTTTGCGTTAATTGGATTTACTTATCTTTTTACGCTTACAGCCGCTTGTTTTCTTGAAATTAATGCTGCAATTACCGGATTAATTATGAGCCTTGTGCTTTTTATTTTTACTTTATGTATACCTAAACTTCGTAAAGATAAAACTATACCAATATTTTTTCTTACTTGTGCTATTGCATTGACATCATTTTGCGGATTTACATATATAAAATATCAGCCTGTTACCGCTCTTGATGGTATGCAATGTAAAGTTGACGCTGTAATTACTCAGGTTCCAGGCGGTCCTACATATGACCGGTATTATTATATAATTGAAACAGATTCTATAACTCTTAATGGTAAAAATCCTAAAATAAAATTACGGCTTTCCAGTCAATATGAATTAAACTGTGAACCATATGATAGGATCTCAGCTAATTTACAACTATTTTTACCGTCAGATGGAGAAGGATATAATTCACGTATACATTACCGGTCAAAAGGTATTTATCTGTATAGTTACGCATTGGATGATATTACTGTAACCCCAGCTGCAAAACGTCCATTATTATATTGGGCGCAAAAAACAAGAATAGCTTTATCTGAATCGGTTGATAAACAGTTAGCAAGTACGGAAGGTGCTGTTGTAAAGGGAGTATTATTAGGTGATGATTCCCAGCTTCCTAACAAAAATGTTATGGATATAAGAAAAAGTGGATTAAGTCATCTGCTTGCTGTATCTGGTTTGCATGTTTCAATTATTTCAATGTGTTTATTTGCGCTATTAAAATTTTTGCGTATTAATAAACGGCTTAGTTCTATAATTTGTATGGTTGTAGTCATATGTTTTATGGCTATAACCGGTTTTTCACCTTCTATAACCAGAGCTGCGATTATGTCAATTGTATATTTTATTTCTCTAGCGATATATCGGCAAGCTGATTCACTAAACTCATTGGGATTGTCTGTATTAATTATCACACTTATTAATCCATTTGCTGCCGCTGATATAGGTTTATTGCTGTCCTTTTCAGCAACTCTTGGTATATTATTAATTCAACAGAAAATTAATAATATCCTTATGAAACCTTTTATCAATATAAATCGAGGGATTAATATTATAAAATCCATTTGCTCAACAGTAGCATGTACTCTTGCCGCAACTATTTTTACAACGCCTATTACTATGATGTTTTTTGGATCTGTTACCTTAATAGGTCCAATTGCAAACGTATTATGTATATTCCCATCATCTGTTCTGCTTATAACCGGAGCGCTTGCTGCAATAATAGGAGCAATTCCAATGATAGCGATTATAGCGCCTCCATTTGCTTTTGTTTCAGGATGGTTGGCTAAATATATTCTCTGGGTTTCCGATATATTGGCTGATTTTCCTATAGCATCATTGTCAACATCATACGCATATGTAATGTTATGGTTAGGCGGCAGTATTATATTAATAACATTTGCTGTCTTAATAAAACGCCGGTATGCAATACGTTTTGCTGCACTTTTATCTTGTATAGTATTGTTTGGCGGTGTATTATCTCATCAATTACTATATCAAAATGTCACTGAAGTTATTTCTGTAAACCAAGATTCCGGTTCATCTACAATAATAACTAATAATAACCGTGCAGTAGTTATAGGCTGTGGCGGAGCTTTTAATGCAGATAATCGTGTCGCTCAAATATTAAACCGTCGAGGTATATCAACTATAGATATGCTAATACTCCCCTCTTTGGAAGAAAATTATGCTTCTCATGCTGACAGTCTTATCTCAGAATTTGATCCTATATCTATAGTTTGTCCTAAAGATGGGGATTATTATGATGAAATTAAATATTCATTAACTAATGATACTCAAGTTTATACCTTAAGTGATAGCAATATCTCCCTTTGGGATAAAATAGACCTTGATATAAGGTTATCCGGTGACGATGCTGTTATTATGATTAATTATGGTGATACTTGTATATTATGCAGTACACCTAATGCTGATATGAATATTATTCCAGTTAATTATAGAAATCCTCAAGCTGTCATATATGATAGTGAAGCTCCGGCTAATTTTCAGATGATTACTACAGATTTAGCCATTGTCTCAGGTGAATATAAACAATCATCTCCGACTTTAGTTCGTTTAAAACAATCTACTGAACATGGTTTTCTTACAAGTGATTATGATTGTTTAGTTTTGCAGACCAGAGGTAATAGAGATATTATTGTAAGAAATGAAATATAAATAATAAATGTTTTATGGAGAAAAATTCATGTCTTCTATAACTGAAACAGAATTAAAAAATATAATTAAATCTAAAAAATTATCAGGTATATATTTTATTTATGGACAGGAAACCTGGATGAAAAGATATTACTGCAAAAAAATGATTTCATTATCATCTCCTGTTATGCCTGAATTTAATCTTCAAATATTTGAATATAAAGACAGTACTTTAGAAGAAATATCCAATGCTATAGAGACATTACCTGTTTTTGCAGAAAAAAAATGTGTCGCTGTATATGATATGGATATTGAAAATATGCCGTCGTCTGATATAGAAAAATTAAACAATATCATCAGCGATATACCTGATACGACTATTTTAATTATATGTTTAAATAATATTGAACCTAATTTTAAAAAATCGGCCAAATGGAGAAGTTTTCTAAAAACTATTGATAATATTGGCATTTCAATTGATGTACAAAAAAGAACCAGTACACAGCTTAAAAAGATGTTATGTTCGGCAGCATCCAAAAAGGGATGTGAACTAAATCCAAAAGATGCTGAATATATTATCGAAATGTGCGGCAGTGAATTGCAAATATTATTAAGTGAGCTTGATAAGCTTACAATATATACGGAAAAAGGAATTATTACCAGGGAAATAATTGATAAATTAATAGTTAAATCGCTTACAGCTACAGTTTATGAATTATCCCGTGCTGTTATAAGATGTAATTATACTGAATCATATAATATTCTTGACAGATTATTTATTGCAAGAGAAGAGCCTATTGCTATATTAGCTGTATTATCCAATGCATTTGCCGATTTATACAGAGCAAAATGTGCTATTAACAGTGCAGCTACAGCTGAAAGCATAGCGCAAAATTATGATTATCGCGGTAAAGAATTTCGTCTTAGAAACGCTGCAAGAGATAGCGCAAAAATATCTATGTCTCAGTTAAAACAATGTTTGAATATATTATATAAATCCGACCGTGATTTAAAAGGTTCGAGAGTAAATGGACGAATAATTTTAGAAGAAACAATAACAAGTTTAATATGTATAATAAATGGAGTTATATTATGATTAAACTAAAGCAGGCTGTAATAGTTGAAGGAAAATATGATAAAATAAAATTGCAGTCTATTTTTAATGCTCTTATTATCGAAACAGGCGGTTTTGATATATTTAGCGATAAAGAACGTATGCAAATGATACGTTCTTTAGCAAAAAAACGCGGTATAATTATAATGACTGACAGCGACGCTGCTGGATTTATTATTCGTAATTATTTAGGTGGAAGCATCCCAAAAGAACAAATTACTCATGTATATATACCAGATATAATAGGAAAAGAAAAACGTAAGGACGAATGGTCAAAAGAAGGTAAATTAGGTGTTGAAGGCATCCCAAAAGATATAATATTACAGTCTCTTATCAATGCCGGTATACAAATTGATGAAAATAATAATGAACCTATAAATATTAATAAAATAAAAATAGTAACAAGAATTGATCTTTATAATGACGGTTTGAGCGGTACAGCTGGCAGTAAAAAACGGCTTGAGAAATTTAAAAAGCTTGTAGATTTACCTGTACATATCTCTAAAACTGCTCTTTTAGATGTTATTAATATTATGATGACATATGACGAATATAAAAAAGCAGTAGAAAAACTTTAAAACTTATTATTAATATTTCTTCTTATTTTTGTATATAATTTGTTGTTCTATATTTATTGTTTAAATTATATTACTTCATTTAAATTTATCAGAAACGAACCCTATCACATGAGACGCCCGCGGGCAACCGTACGGTTGCCCCTGAAAAATGCAGGGAGCGCATCTTAAAGATGCGCTCCGCGGGCGTCTCTTTCTACCCTTTCTTGATAAAGCTCAATAAGAGAATATCTTTATGCTCTAATTTATTGTAAAAATGATTTCAGCTAATGAACCTGACTTTTTAACAGTAAAATATATTATTTAAACTGTTATAAATTATTTTAATGTAAAACTATTTAAAAAAGTAAATATTGACAAATGTTT
>CALWVB010000126.1 GCA_944384895.1 uncultured Clostridia bacterium
AAAATACCGTGTATTAAGAGCACAGATGGCTATTGAACGGGCTGATGTATGCGTAATTATGATAGATGCTTTGGAAGGATTTACAGAACAGGATTCAAAAGTAGCCGGACTTGCGCATGAAGCAGGAAAAGCGAGCATAATTGTGGTAAATAAATGGGATGCAGTTGAAAAAGACGGTAAAACCATGGATAATTACCGCAAGGATTTAATGAAAGATTTTTCCTTTATGCCATATGCTCCGATAATATTTATATCGGCAAAAACCGGACAGAGGATAGGACGGTTATTTGAACTGATAAAATTTGTTGATCAGCAAAATTCTATGAGAATATCAACAGGTATGTTAAATGACGTCTTAGCTGACGCTACAGCAAGGGTACAGCCGCCGTCTGATAAAGGTAAAAGGCTGAAAATTTATTATATTACTCAACCGTCTACCAGGCCGCCTACATTTGTATGCTTTGTTAATAAAGCGGAATTATTTCATTTTTCATATCAAAGATATTTAGAAAACAGGATACGTGAAGTATTTGGCCTGGAAGGTACTCCTGTAAGATTTATTGTAAGAGAACGCGGAGAAAAAAGTAAATAAACCCCCTATAAAAAATATTGGATAAAATAAAAATGTTACTGGAGGGCTATATATGCTTGAAAGTTTAGGAGATTTTTTTGCTGAAAATGCTTTGGCAACTATATTATCAGCTATAATCGCATATTTGCTTGGAAGTATAAATTTTGCAATTATTATAACAGGGTTATTTATAAAAAAAGATATAAGGACAATGGGCAGCGGTAATGCCGGTATGACAAATGTATTCAGAAGCGTAGGCAAAGCCGCCGGCGTTCTAACGCTGATAGGTGATTTTTTAAAAGGTGTAGTAGCGCTTTTAATTGCACGCGCTATCTACATAAACCTTGGCGGAGATATTATGAAAACTGAGCTTGGTATGAATTCACCAATAATGGTAGCGTCATATTTATCTGGATTTTTCTGTTTATTAGGCCATCTTTTCCCGTTATATTTTGGATTTAGAGGTGGTAAAGGTATACTCACAACAGCAGGTATGTTAGCCATAATTGACTGGCGTATATTATTAATACTTTTGACGATATTTATTATTGTTTTTATAATAACTAGAATAGTATCGATTTCATCCATAATAGCAGTAACATTACTTCCGGTATTTACATTTTTGTTTACGTTTTTTCATCCGTTTTCTTCCCAAGGTATGGGTCCAGAATATGTAGCATTATGTACTGCATTAGCGCTTTTATTTGCTATAACAATAATTATTATGCATAAAGATAATATAAAACGTTTAAGAAATGGTACTGAAAAGAAATTCTCTTTTAAGAAAAATTAGATTTTTATGGAGGATATATAGATATGGCTAAAATTGCTGTATTAGGTTCAGGCGGTTGGGGTTGTGCATTAGCTATTATGGCGGCCAAACACAGCAATGATGTTACAGTTTGGTCGGTATTTCCAGAGGAAATTAAAAAACTTGAACATGATAGAGAACATAAAGCTTTGCTTCCAGGAGTAAAATTCCCGGAAAACCTTATACTTACTGATGATATTTCCTGTGTTAAAAATAAAGATTTAGTGATATTAGCTGTGCCGTCATTTGCAGTCAGAAGCACTGCCGGTATGCTGAAAGGAATTTTAGATAAAGGCCAAATTATCACTAATGTTGCAAAAGGATTTGAACCGGATACACTTTTACGTTTATCAGAGGTAATAGCATCAGAATTGCCGCTAAGCCGAATAGTTGTATTATCCGGACCATCTCATGCTGAAGAAGTTTCAAGAGGTACTCCTACAACTGTAGTTGCGTCGTCAAATGATCTTGATGCTGCTACAAAAGTACAGGTTATGCTAATGAATCCATCTTTCAGAGTTTATGTAAACAGCGATGTTATAGGTGTAGAATTAGGCGGCGCTTTAAAAAATATAATAGCGCTAGCGGCTGGAGTAGTAGACGGCCTGGAGCTGGGTGATAATACAAAAGCTGCACTTATGACAAGGGGTTTAAGTGAAATAGCGCGGTTAGGTTGTGCAATGGGCGCTAAAAATGAAACATTTGCAGGCCTTGCCGGAGTTGGTGATTTAATTGTTACCTGTTGTAGTATGCATAGCCGCAATAGGAGAGCTGGTATATTAATTGGCAAAGGAGTAGCTTCTACAGACGCTATAAAACAGGTCGGTATGGTTGAAGGTTATCCGGCTACAGCTGCTGCATATAAAATTGCTAATCAATATAATGTTGAAATGCCTATAACTGAGCAATGCTATCGTGTATTATATGAAGGAAAAAATCCTAGACAGGCGTTATATGATTTAATGGAACGCCCAAAACAGCATGAAACTGAACGAGTTTGGCTAAAATAATATAAATAATAAAATAAAAGGCCCTTGTTAGTATAAAAAATACTTTCAAGGGCTTTTTTTATATTATGTATAAATCAATTTGTACCGGTCCATAATTAAATCAAGTTAATATATACTTAAATAAAGCAAAAGGACGGTACTTAAAAAATGTTGCGTAAAATTACTGTATCATTGGCATTTGGTTTAATTTTTGCTATACTATTTTCATTTACTACATTTGCAAATCAATGCGATAATATACGTGAAAAAGTATTCAGACTGCATATTATAGCTAATTCAGATGAAAGCTGTGATCAACAGTTAAAATTAAAAGTGCGCGATAGAATTTTAAAAGAAACAGACGGTAAATTTGAAAGAGCTTCAAATAAAGAAGACGCTATAAAATGGGCGGCAAAAAATATGGATTTTTTGAAAGCTATAGCGCAGGATGAAGTAAATAAAAATGGCTGCGATGATAAAGTAAATATTGAAATAGTCAATATGTATTTTCCGACAAAAACATATGATGAATATACATTACCAGCGGGAAAATATGACGCATTAAGAATAACAATAGGAAAAGCTGAGGGACAAAATTGGTGGTGTGTTATGTTTCCGCAGTTATGTATCCCAGCTGTTGATGGACAAGAGGATATACATGATGTTTTTTCCGATAATGAAGCGGATATAGTAGAACATGGAGAAGAATATGAACCGGCATTTTTATTGGTAGAATGGTTTCAAAAATTAATTAATGGTATATAAAATTTTACATGCCCCAGACATATAAAGTAGAACTGTCCTTTGTTTCGAGAGCATCATATGCAGCTTTATTTGCAAGCTGTACTATATTAATACTTTGACCGTCATCACCTTGCGGTCCAGTTGGTCCCTGTGATCCGGTAATACCTTGAGGACCAGTAGCGCCAGTTGCACCAGTGGCACCTGTATCACCTTTGATCCCCTGAGGACCGGTAGGACCAGGTATACCTTGAGGACCAGTAGCACCGGTTGCTCCTTTTTCACCTTTTAATGTTCCTTCAGTAAAGGCTTGCTGTAAATCATCATAAAATTCAATAAAATCATTATAAAGATTTTCTGTTACTTCATAAGGTAATATAGCGTCATCATCATCAATACTCGAACCTACATTTAAATGAAATATTTCAGATTTCCATATTATTTTATTATTTATTAAAGCAATAAGCTGGCATGATACCTGTCCGCATGCGGTAAGAAGGCTGCCTTCAATTGTATATTCATCATTTTCTAATGGACATATAAATTTATGACCCTGCATATCCTGCCATATTAATTGCCACTCTGCGTCTGTCATTTCAGGAAGTGTAAAATTTAACTCCCTTGACATATTTTCGCCTTGTAAGCTTATTATAGTTGAAGGAACAGTAACTTTTCCATTTGTATCAACAGTAATATTATACATTATAAAAATCCTCCGTAATTTTAATAGGTTTTTTAAGATATCCAATTAAATTTTAACCATTAAAAATACGAAATGATACGAACAAAAAAGCTAATACGAAATCAACCTAAATTACACATTCATTTAATATTCAAGCTAAATAAAGAAGAGTCAATTTATTTTTGTAAATACAACAGAAAACCTACCGGGTTTATCAATAAGGGCGCCTGCGCAGCGCATGGAAATGCGCTGCCTGCATATGTTTGTTTATGAAATGTTTGCTAATGAGTAAAATGGTAGCTTTTTTTGCAAGTCTTATGCAGGGGCGGCTGAAAGCCGCCCGCAGGCGCCCTTCCTGATTATACGGCGCTTTTATCCTTTGCAGTTACTTGTAGATATAAAATTATATCTATCCATGTTATATTTTGCCTTTAGCTTTGTATTATTTAGAATACGTTTATGAATATATAAAATTTGTGTTAAAGTGATAACAAATAATTGTAAAACTATTGCAAGTATAGAAATTTTTAGATATAATAATTGGTATAATTTTTGGAGGTGCAATACTAGATGAATTTTGCAACATATTTATTAAATGCGCAAGGAACACAATCAAGCGGAGCATGGATAAGCTGGGTTATGATAGGCGGCATGCTTGTGCTTATGTATTTTCTTATTATCCGTCCACAGAAAAAAAGACAAAAAGAAGAGCAACAACTTAGGGACAGCCTTCAAGTTGGCGACGAAATTGTAACTATTGGCGGCGTATGCGGAAAAATTGTTAGTATTAAAGAAGATTCTATTTTAATAGAAACTGGAGCAGATAAAAATAAAATCCGTATGATGAAATGGGCTATACAGACTAATTTATCAGCTCCTCCTCCAACTAAAGCTCCTAAAAAATCTAAAAAGGAAGAAAAAGAAGCTAAAGAAACAAAAAAATCTGAAGACGCTGATAAATAATTTGAATATTTGTCTATCCCTTCTCATATTGTTGTAATATGAGTATGAGGAGGGATAGGTATGAGGCAGGAAAAAGACAGCTCAAATAATAATATATTATTATTTATAAAAGCTATTGCTTTTGGATGTTTAGCTGGAGCTATAGTTTGTATTATAGCTTTGCTTTTAGTAGCCGCTGTTTTATTAACTTCAGATGCAGACCAGACTGTTATAAGCGTTATTGCAGTAATTATAGCATGTTTAGGAGCGCTTATAGCCGGCTTTGTTTCATCACGATATTGTGCAAGAGCCGGTTTGCCTATTGGTTTAACATCTGCATTAATTTTGTTTTTATTAATATTATTTATTAGTATATTGTAATATGATGAATCGCTTACATCTGCCTGTATTGTAAAATTAGGCTTAATGGCATTATTCGGCGCTATTGGAGGCATATTGGGTGTAAGAAAAGTCTCAAGACGTAAAAAATGATTGAATTGGTAAATTATTTATGATATAATTAATTAAAATAATTAAAAAAAGAATCCGGGGTGAAACCATTATGAAACATATTAAAACTCTTAATAAAGCAAATCTTAAGGAAAGCGCTGTTAAAGGTGGATGCGGCGAATGCCAGGCTTCTTGTCAATCTGCTTGCAAAACTTC
>CALWVB010000127.1 GCA_944384895.1 uncultured Clostridia bacterium
CAGCTAAAACAACGAAAAAATCTTTGATCAATATTACTATATTTTTTAATAAAAATTTAGAATATATATATAAATAATACATTCAATTACATGAAAGTATTGACTAATTACTGATTTAATGAGATAATATGTGCACGGACACAATTATCTCAGAAAGGTGCGGATGCCATAGATTTTTATAAGAAATATTTCTATCTTGTCAAGCATTATAAAAAACTGTTAAAACGGATTATTGCAATTTAAGCATGCTAAGAGAAGGACACACTTTTAAAAACTAAATTCCAATTTTGGATATGTCAAACTGTTAGGCACATCAAAAAGCTGCATACAATATCCTGGAATTTATTGCTTATGGCTAGTTTTAAAAAATATCCAAAGTAAAAATTATAAAATTTAAGTGGAGGTAAATATGAAAAGGATAATATCTATTGTCATGGCACTAATGATGCTGCTGTCAACGCTCACAGTTGCAGTATCAGCACAGAATAACAGCCATAAAACCAATGTTGCTACTTATGCAACCGCTCAGGCAGATTTTTATAATGTAAACAGCAAATCTTATCCTCTTTATATTAATGATGGTAAAATTGCATCAACATTCGGCACCGCATGGGACAGCTGGTGCGCGGCCGGTGAGCTTACTTATCCATTGGACGTAACGCTTACATGGGATCAGTATTATGATCTGTCCGATATGAGGATAATGTGGTGGATGGATAATGTAGGCGTTACTGCTCCGAGTGCAGCAAAACTTTATTATTTAGATCAGGATGAAGAAACTTGGATACCTGTTGATTGTAATATTGGTGTTTCAGCTTCAACTGATAATACAATATGGAATGATGTTCAATTTGAAAGTATTAGAACAACCGCCCTTAAACTTGAAGTTGATCGCAGCGGCTCCGGTCAAAACGGTGTAGGTATCGGCGAATGGGAAGTATTTGGTACTCCAGTTAATGATATTCTTGTTGATGTAAATATAACCGGTTCCAAATATATAGATAAAGATGAACAGCAAATCTATACAGCTGAATATACTCCTATAAATCTTACTGGTGAAAAAACATTCTCCTGGTCCATACCGGAAGATTCTTCTGATATCATTGAAATAGTTGGGCCTAATGATCAGCAGACTGTTACTGTTCAGGCAAAAATGCTTGATACTTCAGCAACAATTGCAGTTGATGTAACAAATAATGGTATTACAAAATCTGCAACATATAAAGTCAGAACTGGTAAACCGGTTGCAAAGATTTTATATGATTTTGAAGATGCTTCAGATAATATAATTCCTAATATAGCTCAAGAAGGCAACGACGCAACTATGTTTGGGACAGGTGCTACAATCGGCGAAGGAAAAAACGGCAAGGGATTAGTTCTTAATAGTTCCCAAACCGACGGATATGTTAAATTACCGGCAGGAATACTTTCCGGTATCGAAGATTTTACAGTTTCCACTTGGGTTAAAGTTAGTGAATTTGTATCCTATGCTAGAGTATTTGACTTTGGTATTGATTCAAATATAAATATGTATTTTACTCCTTCAATATCCAATAGCGATGGAGGCAATATGCAGTATGCTATAACAAAAGGAAGTACAGCCGGCGAACAAAAAATATCGATTCCATCTACCTTTGTTGAGGATCAGTGGATTCATTTAGCTATTGCACAAAATGGAACAACTGTTACATTATTTATCGATGGTATTCCTGTAGCAACAAATGATTCATTTACCTATAATCCTGCAAATACTATTGTTAATGATACAATGAATTATATAGGTAAATCACAATATGCCCAGGATGGTAATTTCAGAGGAAGCATAGATGATTTCAGATTATATGATTATGCTCTTGACCAGATGGATATATTAAATGTAATAGCTGAGTCTGAAAGCAACATCGCATCTGTTAATGATATCTCTCTTACAGCAGTATTAGGCGAACAACCTGAGCTTCCTGATAAAGTTGATGTTACATATGAAGATGGTTCAACAGGTAAAGCTTCTGTAGCATGGGATGACGTAACAGACGAAATGTTATTCTCAGATACTACATATACTGTTAACGGTTATTTAGGCGGAACTGAATTAAAAGTTAAAGCTACTATAACAGTTACTTCTGATTCTTTAGTACCTGAATTAGGTATAAAATTATATGGTGAAAACCATTGGGATCAATTGGCTAACCTTACCAATACTTATACAGTAACAAATTATTCTGATGAAAGCCAGGATGTTATATTAGTTTGCGCTCTGTTTAACGAAGAAGGTATTTTAGAAGCTAAATCAGAAAATCCTGAAACTATTGAAGCAAATGGTTATATTAAAAAATCATACAATTATACTATTCCTGAAAATTTAGATCCTGAAACTACAACTGTTAAACTCTTTGTATGCAATAGCTCTAATGAACTTATATCAACTGTATTTGAATACATACCAGAACCAATTAAAAAAGGTTCTATGATTGAAGATGAATTGGTTCTTTTAGAAGAAGGTATGTTCAAAACAATGCAGGATGATAATGAAGTATTCCTGCTGCAATTGGATATTGACAGATTAACTTCATCACATTATAAAGCTGCTGGATTAACTCCAAAAGCTCCTCAATATGGCGGATGGGAATCATGGGATTCCTGCGGCTTTGGTATAGGACATTTCTTATCTGCAGCCTGCCTTATGTATAAAAAGACAGGTAATGAAGAATATAAAGAAAA
>CALWVB010000128.1 GCA_944384895.1 uncultured Clostridia bacterium
TCAATACTGAATTTTTCAACTACTGGAGCATAACGCCGACAAATATCCATAAATGCTTTAGAATTTTTTTCATATAATTTAAAATCCGGTTTAGCCAACACCAAATCAGGGCACTTTTTTAACGCCATTGCTACAGGCTCACCCGTACGCACATTATATTTTTTAGCAGGGATAGATTTAGCAAGAATAACACCAGTGCGATTTTCAGGATTGCCTCCAATTGCAGAAGGAATTAGGCGGAGATCTTCTCCGCCTTCCATAACGCGCCTTGCGGCTTCCCATGATAAATATGCACTATTAACATCAACATGAAATATAAGCTGTTTCATAATTCTTCCTTAGATAAAATATAATACTTTTCTTTTTATTATACTCCTCTCTTCTGTATATCTGCAATATATTAATATATTATAAATATAGTGATAATTTACTAACCAAATGTAATTATCAAACAGTTTGTTTATTCATATACAGCTGTAATTGATACTATTATTTTTTCTGGAGACTGAATATTATTTTTTAACAATATTCAGCCTTCTTGCATCTTTGTATCCATTTTGACGCCCATTTTAGCATAAGTTCAGATAATTTATCAAATTCTTCTTTAGAAATTTGATCTTTTTCCTTTAGCTCAATTCCAGATTGAAGTATATTTTGATCTTTTGGTTTTAATAAAGATTGTAAAGTAGATTTTTGTCTTTCATATTTTCCTGTCTCATAAAAAGCAATAGCCTGAAGAATAAAAACAGCTGATTTATATATTGCTTTCAGTATATCAAGACTTTTTTCATGCACTAAGTTATGTACGCATATGTGATACACATTGCAGGCGCCGATATGAATTGCTCTGCGTATATCATCCCGTTGAATATAATTTAATAATATATCCAATGAACCTTTTATTGGTACAGTATCATAATAAAATTGAAATAAATCCGATGGTTCCCAAGAAAACAATTCTTCTTTTCCAGATATAAATCCACATGCTTTACTGCGTTCTGGCAGGGTATCTAATATATCGCTATATGCTTTCAAATCTTCTATAGAAATGTTATCTAGAATTAAAACCATATCTATATCGCTTTGTTCTGTAGCTTCTCCCCTGCCATAGCTGCCCTGTAATCCTATAAACCATATTCGATTGCCAAATTTGTTTTCAACTGCCTTTTGATATTCATTTATCCATGCATCAATATTGATACTCATTATATATCTCCTTTAACCCATTTTAATAACGTTATTTATTTTATTCTTCTGATAATATCTCATCTGCATTTTGCTGAGTAATTATTTGACAATCAACCATACTATTAAGTACCTGCTGCATCCGCTGTTCGGCTAAGTCAGGATTTGAATCTAAAGAATATACAGAAGGCGCATTTGGTATTCCTGCTAATAATACCGATTCATAATCAGTCAATTGATCCGGTTCTTTTCCAAAATATCCTTGCGCGGCTTCATATATTCCATAATATCCGCTGCCAAAATATATAGTATTTACATAAAGCTCAAAAATTTCTTCCTTAGTGTATTTTGATTCAAAAGCAAATGCAGCAAATATTTCTGCAAATTTGCGTTCAAATTTCTTTTCCTGAGTAAAATATAAATTCTTGGCAAGCTGTTGGGTAATAGTGCTTCCGCCTTCAGTTAAGGATAGAGTGCGAATATCATTAAATACCGCCCGTCCAATTGCTAATATATCAATGCCATTATGTGACCAGAAACGATGATCCTCTACAGATATAACAGCATCTACATACATTTTTGGTATATCATCATATTCAGTAAACCCTTCTGTATTGCGTAGAGATTCAACCTTTTGTTCAATCGGAGTTTGTTCTATAGCTTCTTTATACATATTGTAACCCATAATTCCAAATATTGTACCTGCTATTATTGTAATACAAATAATTGCTGTAAAAAGGGAGAGAATTATTTTAATTAAACCTTTGAATATCTTTTTCAATTTTTATTCCCCCTTTTGTTTAATTAAACTTCTATTTCTTTTTTCTCTTTTTTATTATACTAAAAATAATTATACCTAATATTACAATAATTCCAACTATTATAAACGGCAGCCAAGTATCAGTTATACTTTGCCAAACACCGTCCCAATTAATATTTTCCGGCATATTAATTTTTTCCCTTTCTATTAAACCATGATGCAATTGTATCTGTTAATGTCCAAATGGCAATAATTATAAGAGCTAATATACCTAATGGCAAAGCAAGTATTGAAATAATTATTATACCAATCCATGTAATTAAAAAACCAATACAATTGCATATGGCTTTTTTCCAGTTTTTCTTTTTTAATGTTATACTGGAGGCCACAAGATTGTTCCTATTATTACATAATTGACCGTTCATGCTTATACCTCCATTTTTTATTAATCTATTTCATATTCTGATCTAAGTTCTATTTCTCCGTTAAAATCTTCATAGTCCATCATAATATAATTTCCGCCGCTATTCAAACTCAAATGAGTTTCAAAAGAACCATCCTCTTTAACTGATAATTCTTTTATATCTTCATTTAATCGAATCCGTACTGTTGCTTTACCTGTATTAGTATGAATAATACCATATACATGAAGCTTTTTTGATTCAATAGAACCGCCGCCAAATATAACATCGCGCCCTGTATTTCCTTCACAGTAAGCATTATAACGCCCTGTATATGCATCTTTATCTAAAACACGGTTTCCAATTAAATCATGTTGTTCAGTAATTTGTGTATTACCTGCGTTTTGTACTATACCATTAAGAAAATCATAAAATTTATTTGAATCTGTTTGACAAGCGGATATTGAAAGCATTAAACAAAGTATTACAACTATTACTAAAAATTTTTTCATCTAGCTTCCTCCTTAACTCCGCTTACTATGGAATAATATGCTTTGGAAGTAATTCTATATACAAACACATAAAATAATGCAAATATTAAATAACAACATATTGTTACTAAAATCAATAAATTCATATTTGTCAGGCCTAATAATACTAATAATTTAAAAATCAGCGGGAATGCAAAAGCAAGATGAATGCCTGCTGTTATAAGCGGTAGGAAAAAGACTGTTAAAACCTGTGAGTTAATACTCTTTTTAATTTCTTTTTTTGTCATGCCTACCTTTTGCATTATTTCAAATCGTGATTGGTCTTCATATCCTTCGGAAATCTGTTTATAATAAATAATTAAAACTGCCGCAAATATAAAAACTATCCCTAAAAGAATACCTAAAAAGAATAAACCTCCATATAATCCATAAAAACCTTCACGTTCTTTGGCTACTCCTTCTACTAATATAGAAAATATTTCTTGATTATCTGTAGTCTCTATTTTCTGTAATCTATTTTCAAGTTCATCCTGAATTTTTATTTGTGTATCATTATCACAGTCTAGATCAAATCCATAAAACCAATGCATGCTGACAATATTTTGTCCTTTTATATCAATATTGTCTAACAAAGGATATACCGTTTTTTCAAAATCCGGAACAAATAAATACATGGATGGTATAATCTGCATTGCATCCACACCATTATCAGCAAAATCATTTACCGTCTTTTTAATTTTTAATGGTTCTCCACCGTCGATTGTTATTGTATCTTCATTATAGCTTCCAAGTTTTGTTGTATATAAAATTATTTCATCATCAGCAAGAGTTTCATTTTGACCCATAAGCCGGTTATAATCCTCTAATGGTACAATAAAAATCTGCTAAATATCTGAATACTGGCTTAATTGAAATGCATACAAATTTGAATTATCCGTTTCAATATTGCCATTATTAATATATCCAGCAAAACCTGCTACCCTGTAATCAAGTACATTTTCTGTATTTAAGCTGTATTCTGATGCAATCTGCTGTGAAAGTTCTCTGACAGCATCAGATTTTTCAGACTCAAACAGTGAAATATCACTAACTGTTGTATCCAAATTAAAATTCCTTGGATAACGAGTGCGAAGGCTGTCTTCTGCCCCAATATAAAGACAGACAGTTGATGAAACCATAACAAGCACCATTGTACATAATATACAAATAGAAGCAAGGCCGGCTCCATTTCTTTTCATACGGTATACCATAGAGGAAACTGATACGAAATGATTGGTTTTATAATAATATTTCTTTTTCTTTTGTAAAATCTTGCATATAGCTACCGAACCTGAAATGAACAGCATATAGGTAGCTATAATTACCATAACAACTGCTATAAAAAACCACAGTAACGCTGCCACTGGATCTTCAATTGAAACGGCAATAAAATATGCTATACCTAAAATGATAATCCCAAGCAAAGCTAAAATCCAATTAGCTTTAGGTGGTTTTTCTCCTGTATTTTCACTACGCATCAATTCAATTGGATTTGTTAAATGAATCTGTCTTAAAGTATTTAAAAATATAAGGATAAAAATTATACCAAATAAAACAATTGTCTGCCATATTGACTGCGGTGCAATAGATAATGAAAAATCAACCTGACCTTTTAAGACATTTACCATACCAAGTTCAGCTAATTTTGAAAAGACTATTCCTATAAATAATCCTGATGCTAAAGAAATGACTGCTATAATTAAACTTTCCCATAATAAAACTATTGCAAGATGCCGTTTTCCCATTCCTAAAATATTATATAAACCAAATTCCTTTTTCCTTCTTCTTATAAGAAATGAATTTGTATAAAAAAGAAAAATTAATGAGAATACAGCCATTACTCCATATCCAAGCCCCATCATGCTCCGCATGATATCTCCGCCCTTCATATTAAGAAGAACATCACTGGTACCAAGAAATGAAATGATATAAAACATCATAATCATACCAATACAAGTTAAAATATATGGAGTATAAAACTTTTTATTTTTTCTGATTCCTGTAAAGGCAAGTTTCCTATAAAATCCTTTTTTCATTTGTTGTCACCGCCTGTTGCCAACATGGTCAATGTATCAGATACTTTCTGATATAACTGCTCATTTGTGCTATTGCCTCTGTATATCTGATGAAATACTTCGCCATCTTTAATAAATAATACTCGTCCCGCATGGCTGGCTGCTTTTACTGAATGAGTTACCATAAGTATTGTCTGGCCATTCTGGTTAATTTTCCTAAATAATCTAAGCAGTTCATCAGTAGCTTTTGAATCCAATGCTCCTGTAGGTTCGTCAGCTAATATTAATCTTGGATTAGTTATTAAAGCTCTTGCTACAGCTGCTCTTTGTTTCTGTCCTCCAGATACCTCATACGGATATTTTTTAAGTATTTCAGTAATACCAAGCTGTTCAGCTATGGGGATAATACGCTGTCTCATTTCTGAATAATTCTTTCCAGCTAATACAAGCGGAAGAAATATATTATCTTCAATCGAAAATGTATCCAACAAATTAAATTCCTGGAATACAAATCCTAAATTGTCTCGTCTAAACTCAGCAATATTGGATTCCTTAATTTTTGAAAGATCCTTTCCATCCAGCATTACCGTACCGCCTGTAGGTTTATCTAATGCTGCTAATATATTTAAAAGTGTAGTTTTACCTGAACCAGACTCACCCATAATCGCTACATATTCTCCTTCTTCTACACTGAAGGATACATTTTTTAACGCTTCTATTCTATTACCGCCAAAACGTGTAGTATATACTTTCTTTAATCCATTTACTTCTAAAATACTCATTAAATAAATACCTCCTTGAGATCTTATGGTCTTATTGTATCAAAAAAGGGAAATGTAATGCCATCGAACCGGCTTACATTTCCCCTTTCATTTCTTACAGTTTCGTAAGAAATTTATTCAACCTCTAATCTTTTTTGTTTTAAATTAATACGAATAACCGTTCCGCTGTCTAAAGAAGAATTTGCTGATATAGTATGTCCTAAATTTTTGCAGATACGTTTGCATAAATATAAACCAATGCCACTTGCCTTTTTATCATTTCTTCCATTATATCCGGTATAACCTTTTTCAAAAATACGCGGTAGATCTTCAGGTGCAATACCAATCCCTGTATCATGAATACATAATATTTGCGGTTGTTCTAAATCAATTGTAATGCATCCTTCTGACGGCGTATATTTTATAGCATTAGAAATAACCTGTTCAATAACAAATAAAAGCCATTTTTCATCCGTTACAACCGAAATATTCACTGGTTTATACTCAAGCCGTATCTTTTTGCCAATAAATTGAGTGGAAAATTTACGTATCGCCTGTTTTATTAGTTCATCTAAGTTATATTCTTTTATAACATAATCTGTAGAATCGGAATCCAATCGCAAAAACATTAATACCATTTGTACATACTGTTCTATACGAAATAAATCTTCAGAAATTTTCCGTGAAAATGCCGTGTCTTCATTTTGAAGAGTCAATCTCATAGAAGCAATAGGCGTTTTTATTTGATGAGCCCATATAGTATAATAATCCACCATATCCATATAGCGAAGATTCATATTATTTTCAAGCTGCATTTGTTCCTGTTTAAGTAAATTAATAATTTGCTGATAATCTTCATCATCCTGTGAATTTATCGCAGGAAATGATTCCATAAGCGAAGACGAAAGCTTCATCAAAGCTTTTAATTGCTGATGTTTTTTATATGCTCTATAAAAATCTAAAGCTAATATTACAATTCCCAGTAATGTACATATAAGTGCAGGATATAAAACAGCTCCGGCTGGCAGATGGTATAGTAAAAATGTGCATAAAAATATTAAACAAAAAATAAATAGTACACAAATTCCTATACGGCGCTGCTTTAAATATACTGCAAAAAATTTCATACTGGCATTAACTCCCTTCTATGATTATTCAATAAGGTATCCTACACCAAACTTAGTGGTAATAAAATCTTTTAAACCTGTTTTATCTAGCTTTTTTCTCAATCGGTTTACATTTACTGTTAAAGTATTTTCATCAATAAAACTGTCAGTTTCCCATAAACGTTCCATAAGTTTTTCTCGGCTGACTATCTTACTTTTATTTTCCATTAATGTCAGCAATATACGGTATTCATTTTTAGTCAATGTTATATGTTGTTGCTGGTACGTTAGACTATTATCACCTGTATTTAAAAGGGCTCCTCTGTGTTCCAATATAGGAACTGCGGCTGCAAAATCATAAGTACGTCGAAGCATTGCCTGAATTTTAGCCATTAATACATTTTGATCAAATGGTTTAGCAATAAAATCATCCGCTCCCATATTCATAGCCATAACAATATTCATATTATCAGATGCAGACGATATAAAAATAATAGGTATTTTTGAAACCTTACGAATTTCATTACACCAATGATATCCATTAAAAAATGGCAATGATATATCTAATAATACTAAATGCGGATCATATTCTGAAAATTCTGACATAATCGCCCTGAAATTATTTATACATCTTACATCCAATTCCCACATTTTAGCTTGTTCTGAAATAGCTTCGGCAATTCCTGGATCATCTTCTATAATTAAAATCCTATACATAATAATTAATCCTCTTTCATAATTTATTATCTTTTCAACTGCCTGTTTATCCATTCCATAATTACCGACACAATATATTCTTGTTGGTCTTCTGTTAATTGTATGCCTTTTTGTATCCCATGCCATTTTAATAAGCATCCGCGACAGCATGTCCCTGTGGCATGCTGAGCTATAAAGACAGGATGTCCTTTCATAGGAGTTTGTTTTCCATCTTTTAAAGGCTCGGCCGGCGCTAATCTCTGACATATAAAATCTCTTGCATGCTGGCGTATAGTTTCTATCCCTTTTTCACTAATATAATTTCTTTCCTTATCGTCCAATTTAAACTTACTTCGAAATTCTGATTGCCCTAATCGTATAAATAAATTATTCATTAATTGAACTGATTGTCCAATTTCTAAATCTTGATCAGGATAATAATCAATTGATGCGCGTTTTGCCTGGGTAATCTGTAGTTTTCTGTCAATATTATAAATTTTACCATCCTTTTTAAATTTAGCTCCCGTTTGTTTAAAATTAAAAGGTACTTTATATTCTATACATTGCCTTCTAATATCCGTTACCCAATTATAATCACAGATACGGGCATTTTCTCCTGATTCTCCGCCACATGTTACCATTTGTATTTTCCCTGTAGCTAAATATGGTTCAATATTAATTTTTTCTAATAAAGGTTCATGTATTATCTCCCGATGTATTATAGGCAGTTTAAGAAAAATATCAAGCCGTTTATCTGCCTGTTCCTGATTTTCACATGTACATATAATTGTTACATTATCATATCCTTTTCCCCAATCATCCGGCAAAGAAACAAAAAAGCGTTCTATTCTCTTAGTAATAATAGCAAAATGTATATCCTTGCGTTGTCTTATCATTTGCCATGCCTCTTTACGCCATTTATCCGCTTTTGATAAAAAGAAATCTGACGTCATACAAGTGTAAATTTTCTTATCTGTATTTGCTAATTTATATTCTCCATTTTTATTCTTAGATATAGGCAGGTCAAAGTTTGCAGTTTTTTCTATAATGCTGCTATCCTTGCCAAATTGGCTGTCCAGACGGTAGACATAGCAGTTCTGGCAACCTGGAGATATTTTTTCGCATCCATGCCATGGATTCCATACTGGCATACGTCCCCCTCCTGTATTTATTTTAGTATCTCAATTTTATATCAAAACTTATATATAATCAATGCCCATAATGTTCATATGTTGCTATAGATAGATTTTCTGCATAATTTAGTCTTATTATAAGTTATACGAAAATAATTACAATAGTACAAAACAATATCATTGTTACTATAAAATTAATCATAATAAAATACTGTATACGGAAATGGCTGCGTTTATGAGGAGGGACGCCTGCGCAGCGCATCGTTTGATGCGCTAAATGCAAAATAATATAATATTTCGCACACTTGAGATAAAAATAAAAAACAAGTATTTTTACGAATAACAGCTTAATATTACAAATTATTTTGCATACAGCAACCATATGAAATATGGTTGCACGCAGGCGTCCCTTTTAAGATATCCTAAAACATTTTTCTAGCAAATATATTTCATCTTAATTTTTGATATCACTTGTTATTGTTTATTATATAATCTTAGATTAATTTAGAATATTGCTAGATTTATATATTTCTCATATATTTATATACTATCCTTGGTCTAACGGGAGCAAAATAGATACCATAAATCCTCCCTCTGGCGAATGGTTTATTTCCACTGTACCTCCATGAGCAATGGTAATTTGTTTAACTATTAATAAACCTAAACCATGTCTTTGTTCTCCTGCATTACTGTCGCATACCATATAATGAGGAGAATTTCGGATTGAATCCAATTGTTCTTCTGTAACACCTTGGCCATTATCTGATATGGTAAAACAGCACATATCTTTCTCTTCACTTATTTTAGCTGTAATAATACATCCTTCAGGATTATGCACCTGAGCATTTATAATTAAATTAGATATAGCGCGTTTTAATAGATTAGCATCCGCTTTAATCATACAGGAAGTAAGACATTCATCAGTATCCCATATAATTGGATATAGATTTTCTGGATCCATATTTAAAAAATCTACTACTATTCCCCGCATTAATGATACTGCATTTATTAAAGTCTTATTAATAGGCTGGGAATTATATTCAAGTTTTGATGAAAGATTTAAATCATTAATAAGATTTTTTATACGTATGCTTTGAAGCCGAATAACACCCGCTTTTTTACGTTCTTCTTGCGGTAATGATTTATTTTCTTCCATCTGGCTTGCATAACCCATTACAATTGAAAGAGGAGTCCTAATATCATGAGAAACGCCTGCAATCCAATTTGCCCTGGCAGTTTCTCTTTTTTTCAGCTTATATTCCTGACTGCGCAGTTTTTCTGATGTCCTATTTAATGATACTGCAAGCGATGACAATAATCCCTTTTCCTTAACATATATATTTTGTCCATCCGGTAAAGCTTCAATGCCGGTTACAATAGGTTTTACTGACCTCAATACTCCTGATATTGAAACCATATAAATAATAAATATTATTATCAAATTAAAAATTATGAATAATAAAACTGTTTTAGGAAAATTTGCAATCATATTATAATCAAATGTGTTCCACATCGCTTTCCAAAACGATGTTTTAGGATTTCCTAATATTAATAAATCGTCTCCATATTCACTAGTTGTAGTCGGATAATCTTCTATATATCCCCGTATAGCCCAAGATAAATCCGCTAATGAATATTGCATTGGTATTTCTTTGGGTAAATTATCGCTGTTCCATTTCACCTTACCACTGTCGTTATCTATTAGTATGGCCCATGCCTCGCTTTGATTTAATATTTTCTTACCTTCATTAGAAAGCTTAAATATTCCATCATTTGTTTGAGTTAAATTTTTTGCTATTATTTCAGCATTTTTCCAAGGGCTTGCATTTCCTATTTGATTATAAGTTATAGCAATAAATAAAATGATATTAAGAATAAATAAAAGAATAATGGATATAATCAAAACCAGAAAAAATCTGCGGAATAGTTTTAATGTACTCTTCATTTGTTTATCCCTCCACAATAAGTTTATATCCAAGTCCTTTTATTGTAATTAGAGATACTGGTTTAGATGGATTTTCTTCAATTTTTTCTCTTATGCGCCGGATATGTGCCATTAATGAATTTTCATAACCATATGGATTATCGCCCCAAGCGGCCTGACATAACATATCTATTGTGACTATTTTTCCTGCATTGCGATATAATGCCTGTAAAATTTCATATTCTTTTGCTGTCAATGGAATATGTTCTTCATTTTTAATAACTTCCGCTTTATCAAAATCTAATTCACATGAGGCCAGCCTAATCAATGGCTGGTCATTTTTATAACATCTGCGTAATATTATACCGATTCTTAATATTAATTCCTTTGGTAAGAATGGTTTTACTATATAATCATCAGCGCCCATTCCTAATCCCTGAAATTTATCCTCATCTTCACCTCGTGCAGTTAAAAATAACACCGGTATATCTGAAAAAGCACGTATTTGTTTTAATAGAGAAAACCCGTCTCCATCAGGCAACATTACATCAAGCACAGCAAAATCCGGTTTCCATTCTTTACATATACTTAGCGCCTCATTTACTGTATTTGCTGTTTTTAATTTTTGATACCCTTCTTCTTTTAAAATATTTGCTACCATATCTAATAGTTCCGGTTCATCATCCACTAAAAGTATCTTTTTATCTTTTATATAATCTAAATTCATTATTTATCACCTCAGTAACTTTAGTATAACATAGTTATACATCTATTTGTGAATATGATTTAAGATGTAAGGTAAATGTAAGGTTATGAGAAGATTAATGTAAGGTTGATTTCTTATACTATAGTCATCAAGTCAAAGGAGTGCTTTTAATGGTTAATATGATCGAAACTAAAAATTTAACAAAAATATATTCTGATTTTACAGCAGTATCAAATCTTAATCTAAATATTAAAAAAGGAAGGATTTATGGTTTTTTAGGGCCTAATGGAGCAGGAAAATCTACAACTATGAAAATGTTTCTTGGATTAACAAAACCTACAAGTGGAAGTTTTCAAATAGATGGTATGTCCTATCCAAACGACCGTATGCGCGTTTTACGTAAAATAGGTTCTTTTATTGAATCGCCTGCCTTTTATGGTAATTTAAGCGGTGAAGAAAACTTAGATATTATTCGCAAAATATTAGGTTTACCCAAGAGCAGTGTATCCGATTCTTTAAAAACTGTTGGGCTTTATGAGCATCGTAAACGTCTAGCAAAAAAATATTCCCTTGGTATGAAACAGCGTCTTGGATTAGCCGGAGCTTTGCTCGGTCACCCTCCAATTTTAATATTAGATGAACCTACAAATGGCCTTGACCCAGCTGGTATACATGAAATAAGAACGTTAATCCGTTCGCTTCCTCATAAATATGACTGTACTGTACTTGTTTCTTCACACTTATTATCTGAAATAGAACTTATGGCAGATGATATTGGAATATTGAATCATGGCAGACTTTTATTTGAAGGAACTCTATCTGAGCTAAAACAATATGCAAAGGATTCCGGCCTTCCAATAGATAATCTCGAAGATACTTTCCTTGCTATGATTGAAGAAGATAATTTGAAACGGGGTTCAAAAAGATGAGTCTTTTATTGGAAATAAAAAAATTAAAACGTACCGGTTTTTTCCCTGCTTTTTTAATCGGCGCTATATTAGTGGCATGCTTTCCGATTATAAACACAGCGGTACGTCCTGAAAACTTTATTAATCAAAATTTGCCTGCATTAGACATTTTAATGAATGCTAATTGGCAAATGATCGCTATGCTTAATATGTTTTTTCTGGTTATAGGTTCCTGTATTATATACCATACAGAATTTGCTGATCATGCCATGCAGAAAATGGAAGCATTACCTCAGTCCATAGGTAAACTTTTTATCAATAAAACTTTAATCTTAATTGGTTCTATTATTTTTGCATTAATTATTGAAGCAGCATCTTTTATATTCTGTGCTTATTATTGGTTTAATACTGACAACAGCTTCTTGCCAGATATACTTAAATATTTTGGATATGAGTTTATTTTACTAATTCCTGCTGCTTTATTAATAATGATTATTGCTTCATTATGTCAAAACATGTGGATTTCACTTGGTATAGGCGTAATTGGCGTATTTATTGCAACAATGCTTCCAACAGACAATTTGATATTGTCATTTTTTCCATTTGCTATGCCGTTTCAAACGTTAAATAATGCTATAGATAACTCATGGATATCACCTTTTTTAATTTCATCAGGTATTCAAACCATACTATTTAGTATTATTGAGGTTTGTATATTAAAAGTAAGGAGGAATATTGCATGAATTTATTATCACTAATTAATATTGAATTTAAAAAAATAAAACGTTCACATATCATCTGGATTATAATTATTCCTATTGTTATTCTATGGATTCCTGCTATTATCAATTCCAATATGAATTTTGAGATGCAGGCCGAAGGTATTTCCCCGGAAAATAATTTTTTTATCCAAAGCTTTATAGGTTTAGCCTGGTTTATGTATCCGGCTACATTGGTTATTAGTACAGTATTGCTTAATCAAACGGAACGAAGCAATAAAGGTATATTAAAAATGTTATCATTGCCTGTTAGTCCAACATTGCTTTGTATAGCTAAATTTATTGTTTTATTATTGCTTGCAGCTGTTCAAATGGTTTTTATGATAATTATTTATTATCCCAGTGCAGCTATTGCATCGCAAATGAATGATTATCAATTAATGATATCGCCGTTAATAATATTAAAAGAAACCGGCCTGATTTATCTCAGTTCAATTCCTATGGCAGCTTTTTTCTGGATGATAGCAACCTGTATACGTACTCCTGTCTTTTCAGTTGGTATTGGTCTTGCATCTATAGTTCCATCAGTTTTAGTTATGAATACAAAACTTTGGTATGTTTACCCTATGTGTTATCCTTTTTATATGATAACAGCGCTGCAAGGTGAAATGGCAGCTAATTTTGATACATTTACTATTAAATTAATCCCATGGATTCCTATAGCGATTATTATTACAATTATTTGTCTTATAATTTCCTGTTTATTTTTTGGAAAAGCTGAAAGGAGATAATAAAATATGAAAAATAAAATTTTGACTGTAATAAGCACTGTCATGATATTTATCCCATGGACTATTTTAATAATAAGACAAAATGAATGGGCACTGAAATCCCCAGCCGCTGAGATTACAATAGGATGTTATATAGCTTTTATGATATTAAGCGGCATATTTTCTATTATTTGTTATACAAAAGGAAATATAAAAAATAAATTAATGCAGGTTAGTATGGTTATTAATTGTATATATGCATTTGCAGGATTAATAATCAGCGCATGGAGTATTTATTCAGCTATGATTTAAATAGGAGGAATATAAATGAGATTTTTTAAAAATTCAATTATCTTTTTAATAGTTTTTGCTTTAATATTATGTATAACTGGATGCAATAAAGAAGTAAAAAATCTCAAAGACAATATCCTAAAAGGCTTTAATGATGTTATTGAATCTTTTAGCCAACATGCTTTAACAAAAGATAGTGATTTACAAGGTGAACGTATAACTGATGAAGATTCTTATACTGGTACTTATAAAGCTTCATATAACCATTATAACGGAAAAGAATATCTGTTTGGTGGTACTTCGTTGCAACGGGATGATGGAAATAATTTAAAAATTACATATTCATTAAATATATCTTCAGGTTCCGGTACTTTATATTGGCAGGAAAAGGATGAAAAACATATTATTTCAGATATTTCATCAAAAAATATATATGAATTTATTCTATCCTCAGGCGATAATTATATTGTTTTTGAAGGTGATGATTTTACAGGTAATATTAATATAAAAATTGAATAATTCTTATTTGTATCTAAATATTCTTAGTAAAATAATATGGAGTTGAAAACTATATAGCCTTAATCGGCTATTAAGTTATTCAACTCCAATTTTTTTATTTATGCATTAATAAATCCATATCCACCTGTAATTGGGTCCTTAAATAGCCCAATTTGTGGAGCAAACCATGTAAATAATAGAAAACATACAAGCATCAGTAAAATTAAAAATATTCCTAAGCCTTTGCATTCATTACAGATACCTTTTATAATAATGCTATAACTTACAATATATGCTATTGCTACTCCTATAACAAATATTAATATATCTGCAATCATAATATTTGTTCCTATAATTCCTGTATAGGTATAAAACAATACTATAATTGCAGCAAGGCCTGATAAAATACCTATTGCTTTTGCAAATATAAAATTTGGATATTTTTTGCCAATAGCAAAATATTCAATTATTGTAAATAACAGCATTGGGAAAAATAATAGCTTTAAATGTTCCCATGTACTTTCATTTACTGCGGAAAAAGTACCTATAATACGATTTTCTCCGCTCCATTCATAGAAAAAATGGGATAAACTACCTAAAGCCAAAACAAATATAAACCCTACCCATTCCCATCGCTTAAGTATCTTATTTTCCATACTTTAACGGCACATATTAAAATATTTAGGTGCCATATTCACCGCCCTTATATAAAATTATAAATATATACACATATTTATATATATACAAATTTGCGGCAAAATAAACCTAAATAAAATTTAAAATTATATGATTACAAAATGTTTTCTTTTTAACGATCAATATTATATAGTTTTTAGTTATCCAAATATATTATATATAAGTATTTGTTATTTATATTTTTATAAGTTATACTTAATTTAATATAAATAGGATAAACAAAGGTAGTTTAAATAACACAGAACAAAAAATATATAAAAACAAAGTGAAAATAATATAAAAGACCAAAAAGCATCGCATAAAAAGGGGGCGCCTGCGCAGCGCATCTAAAGATGCGCTAAAAGCAAAATAATTTAGTATTAAAGTAACTTGAGATGAGTATTTATAAACAGGTATTTTCTTAGATTCTTTCAGTTGTTTTATTGAAAATTATTTTGCAATTCGCAGCCATATAAAATATGGCTGCGCGCAGGCGCCCCCATATTGTACCGCAACACAAACAAGATGTTTATAATTATAAATATTTTGCTTTTATATATATTGTCATTTTCTTTTGTGTAATTCAGATTAAAATAGTCTAGACAAGATAATATTTGAAAATGGTAGGTATATTTAAATGAACAAGATTTTATCAATATTGCTTATTGTATTTTTATCTTTCATTTTATCCTCATGTAGTAGTTCTGAAAACGGTCAATCAGAAATATTTTTAGCAACTTCTAACTTATCATCATATGCTGATGAATCTATCCATCTTAATCCGCAGCTAAATAAGCCTTCCTCTGTACAGCCATCATTATCACAAGATTCTGTATCACAAACTCAGATTGAACTAGAGACAGAAATGGAGGATTCTGAAATTATAAATCTTCAAATTATTATTGGACAACAAACTTTTTCAGCTAAATTATATAATAATAGTACTACCAAGGAACTTATAAAACAAATGCCCATGACTTTAGTTATGAACGAACTTAATGGAAATGAAAAATATTATTATTTTTCTAATAGTCTTCAGACTGATGCTCAAAGGCCTTCTCAAATTAATGCTGGCGATATTATGTTATATGGTTCCGATTGTCTGGTACTGTTTTATGAAACATTTTCAACATTATATAGTTATACACCATTAGGTTATATAGAAGATACTACTGGTCTTGCTCAAGCTCTCGGGAGCAATAATATTGAAGTATCATTTCAAATTGATTAATTCAAATCGTTTGTATACATGTATTAATTTAGAGTAAACTCTAAATAGTAAAATGAAAAATTTTGAGACAGTATGCCTATAAAAATCGAATTTTCTGAAGCAATATCAAATTTTTCAAAATTATGATAATCTTTTATATAATTACATTAATAATCTAGAATGTGGTGAAGATCAATTATGTTTTTCCCTTTGTAACCATCACATGTCTATGTTTAAATATGCTTTCTTTTTGGTTTTCTGGTGAAGATTGAGGTATTTTTCTGAAGATGGTTCTTTTGATATTTTAGATTCAATAAAAGAATCATTATTCTATATGTTAAATTATCTTAATCGGGTTGACATCCTGCAAAAATCATACATAATAATGATATAGTTAATAATGATACATTAATCTTTTTATATTCATCTCCTCCTGCTCATAAATCATTTAGTATGATTAATTGTTAATAATATCATAAGTATTTTTGATTCATTAATTTAAATTAAGTTAATTTATAATCAAATAAATAGCAAGACTCTTAATAACCAAATATAAATAAAAACTATTGGCCTTGGAATATCTCAATTATATTTATCAGCCTGGGAAGATGGTAACAAACAAATGAAAAATGTAAATAATAAAAAACAAAAAAGATCTGAATTATTAAACACTGATTCAGAGGATAAAATTAAAAATATAGAAAAAAGACTTATAGACATATTAAAAGAATATCGTTGTTTAAATGATATAGGTGATATCTCCGATGATGATCTCACTTTTTTCAAAGATTTGTGTCTCTCGGTCAATAGATATTTCTTGCAAAAATATAGGTAATACTTCTATTATGTTGTCATAATATTCTAATTGAGCCATATATTTAGCCAACTTCTGTATATTTGTCATATCTATCACCTACATTCTTTTTATATGTGTTATAAATCCACATTCATTGTATTAATTTTACATTAGTATATATAAAATGTCTACAGTTAAGTTGTATCATTATTTGCTTTATATTTACAAATATAAAATTATTTAAAAATATTTTCTTTATTTTTATGATAAATACAGAATTATTATAGAAATACTCATCACTTTAATAATATTTTATCAATATTTGCATACATAGTGTTATTGCAGTATATGCAAAACATATTGACTTTAAAATTTTGATGAATCAAAATACCACCGATATTAAATAATAAAAGCCAAGGATAATTAACTATCCTTGGTTTTTATTATTTCTTTTGAAACCATAAGATTTATCTCTATATAATTTCCCCAATGACTGCCTAAGATATCTGTTACATCATGCTGAACGTCATTTTTTGTCAATACCCCTACCCTTTTAATTTTCTATAATCTATCTCTGCCTGGGCGTTGGTGATGTCAAACACCCTGTCCACCGGATGGATTTCCCGTTCTATTTCTTCGCCGTTTGCTAACCTAACGCACGCTTCCATGAACAGGTCTCCCATGAAAGGACTTGCTTCCACCGAACAT
>CALWVB010000129.1 GCA_944384895.1 uncultured Clostridia bacterium
ATATAGTCAAGCTTTAGAAACAAAAGAATTTAATTTCAAGGAGATAACTCCTAATAATGATAATAAATTTACCCAATTAAATTTAAGTTCCTATAATTTAGCAGTACTATATTTCAATGATTTTATCCAAACAATAATTAATAATCCCGAACAAGCATATGACAAACTAAATACAATTACAATTGATGATTATTTCCCTGAATATGATGATTTTCAAGAATATATAAATAACAATAAAGAAAAAATATATAATGCTAAAGTCGAAAAATATTCTAAAAGTGGTAATAGCTATAGATATATAGATAATAATGGTATAAATTATATTATAAATGTTAGTCATGGTTTAAACTATAGTGTCCAAATAAGTTTAGATGAAGAAAATAACTAGATTTTAATTTCTAGTTTTTTTAATTGTTAAGATTTTTAGAAATATTCCATTTTTATATTAAGTTTTTATTGATAGTTCCTCATTGATAAAAGGAACATAGTAATATTCTTATAAGATTTGTAATATCTTAAAAATAAGATATTACAACAAGTATGGCGAATTATTACTACCTATTGCTCAATGATTTATATATCAATAAAACTATAAGTATTATGTGTACAATGTAACATTCTAAAAAAATCTCTATATAACATAAAAAAAGGGATTAACAACCTTTTGTTCTTTGTTGAAAAAGAATGTAACTTATTGTATAATGAATATGTGGTATATATGAAAAAAATAAATTTTGAATTAATCTTTATATTTATTATTACTTTATTATATAATATATTTTGTAATCCAATTAGTATAGATGATGTATGGTCATATGGTTTTTCTTATAATATTGCTAATGGCTTAGTGCCTTATGTTGATTTTAATATGGTTATAGGGCCGTTATTTCCAATCATTGCAAGTTTATTTTTAGTCATCTTTGGAAAAAATATGCTAGTTTTTAATATATTTGGGGCCATAATTGCTACAATATTATTTTATTTTATGAAAAAAATAAATAATAAATGTTATTACATTATCTATGCTATTTTTTTATTTTTTAGTTCACCTAATTATAATATTTTATGTCTTTTGTTATTATATATATTATTATATTTAGAAAAAAAACAAAATAATGATTACATTATAGGTATTATCTTAGGAATAATTATTTTTATAAAAATAAATATCGGAATATTTTTATGTATTCCTAGCTTATTTACTAAAAATCCTAAGCGAATCCTTAAACGCATATTAGGATGCGAAACAATATTTTTATTAGGAATATTAATTATGTTATTTTGTGGTAATTTAGATGGATTTTTTAATTATACTATTTTAGGTTTACTAGATTTCACAAATAACACCAAATTTTATAATTGGGGTATTTTAACAATCTTTAGTATTATTGTTTTGTTGTATTTTTATATTATAAAGAAAGATAAATCTATTAATATTATTTATTTATTATGCTTTCAAATTATCTGTTACCCCATATTTGATACTTATCATGTAATTATTGCATTTATACCAGTATTAGGGTATCTATTAAACAAAGTTAATCTAAATAAAAGAATTTGCCAAATTTCCTTTCTATTTTTTCTATTATTAATTTGCATATATAATTTATATTCATCAAATATAAATAACAAAATATTTGATGATAATTCAATGTTATTCAAATATAAAATGATTGAAAAAAATATTTCTTTAGAAATAAAAGAAATTGTTAGCTATATTAAAAATAATGATGCAAATAAAGATATATATATATTTGATTCAATGGCTTATATTTATAAATTAGAAAGTAATATAGCAATCAATAAATTTGATTTAATTAGCTATGGTAATATGGGATATAAAGGAACATATGTCTATATTAATGATATAAATGATAATTGTCGTAACAATAATTGTTTATTTTTATTAAACCACTATGAATTATCTGGATTATTAAATAATCAAACAAACAAAGAATTAGTTAAATACATAATTAATAATTATGAAAAAGTTGATGAAATAAGTTATATTGATGTATATAGTGATGGAGGTTAAAGAAAATGAAAAAAAAGTACTTATTAGTGGCTTTATTAATTTTTATTATTTCAATTGGTGTAACATCAATGAGCATGCAAAATGATACTTTTTATTCTATAAAAATTGGCGAAGATATCTTCAAGTATGGTATTGATTTTATAGACCATCATTCTATTCATACGCTAAATTATAGCTATCCCCATATTTTATTTGATAGCATTGTTTATTTAACTTACAATTTCTTTAATCTAAATGGATTATACATTTTAACTATAATATTTACTTTTATTTTAGGAATAATAATATTTATCATTGATTATAAATTATCATCTAATTATCTATTTTCATTATTATTTAGTATACTAACTTTACTTTTTTTGAAGAATTTCCTTACTCTAAGAGCACAAATAATTAGCATTAGTATTTTTGCTCTTGAATATTTTTTTCTGCAAAACTTATATAATAATAAAAAGAAAACAAATATAATATTTTTGTTTTTATTAGGAGTACTATTAGTAAATACTCATGTAGCAACGTATCCATTTTATTTAATTATGTTTCTACCATTTTTAATAACGTCAAAATTTAGAAAAGATATCATTCTTACTTTTGTATTAGTATGTTTATGTGGCTTTATATCATTCATGGGGTTAGATTCATATACTTATCTATTTAATACTTTATTAAATACGACAACTAATTATATAATGGAGCACCAACCATTGGTTTTAATAGAACATATTGATATAATATTTATTATTCTTCTTATTATTTTGTTCTTTACAAATAAAAAAATTAAAATTGAATTATATGATAAATTGTTACTTTTAGGAGTTTCTTTTATGACTTTAGTCAGTGTAAGACATAGCATATTTCTAATTCTATTTACATTAATAATAACAGCACATTTTATTGGTAAATACACCATATCTAAAGAAAGTAATAATATAAAAAATATTACTAAAAAAATATTTACACTTAAAGGAAAAGTATTAATTATTTTGCTAGTTTCTATTATAAGTCTTACCTCCTTCATTAGCTATCCTAAACATAGTTTTATTGATAAGACAATTTATCCCGTAAATTTAGTTTCTTATGTAAAAAAGAATATAGATTACAAAAATATACGAATTTTTAATGATATTAATATAGGATCCTATTTAATGCTAAATGATATTCCAGTCTTTATTGATTCTAGAACAGATCTTTATACCTATAGTTATAATTATAAAGAAGATATATTTAATGATTATATTGATACTATTTACTTTAATAAATATTATGAAGATATATTTACAAAATACAAAATAACTCACATAATAATACGAAAAAATTCCAATTTAAATGTATACTTAAATGAAGATGATAATTATACAGTAATTTATCAAGATAACTATTTTGTTTTGTACAAAAAAAATAGTAAAAAGGTCATATAAAACTAGATTTTAATTGCTAGTTTTTTTTCAATATGATATAATATAATTGCAATTATAACTAAGGAGGCAATATCAATGAAATTAAAATTTAGAGCGGACGCTAAAGATATAAGAATATTTGTATGTTTTGTAATTTTCTTATTATATATGTGTGCTATCGCTGTATTAAATGCTCATTATTTAGCAACAGAAGGTAAAATATATGGTATCGTTCCTTTTGAAGCATTTACACCTAAATATATTGGAGCAACTCTTACTATTTTTCTATTAGCATTATTAGGTATTTTTGCTGCGACTGGATCATACTTTTTTGATCGTGAAAAGGGATTTGGCTTTAGTGTTGGCAAAAAAGTCAAAGATGGTTATGCAAGATGGGCTAAAACAGATGAAATGAAAAAAACATTAAAAGAAGTAGATCCTAAAGCTGAGAAATCTGATGCTGCCGGTATTGTTGTCATTAATGATGGTAAAAAAATGTGGGTTGACAATGGTGAAATGCACAACCTAATTGTCGGAGCTACTGGCTCAGGTAAAACTCAATTAGTTGTTTTCCCACAGGTTCAAGCCTTAGCTAAACACGATGAGTCAATGATTATCACCGACCCCAAAGGTGAAATATATGAAACAACTGGCGAAATGTTAAGAGAAAAAGGCTATAACATTATCCTCTTAAATTTCCGTGATCCTCAAAAAGGTAATGCCTGGAACCCTATGACTTTGCCATATCAATTATACAAAGAAGGTAATACCGATAAAGCTATCGAACTATTAGATGATTTAGCTTTAAATATCCTATATGAAGAAAAAAATGGCAATGCCGATCCTTTCTGGGAAAAATCAGCAGCCGATTATTTCACTGGTTTAACTTTAGGTCTCTTTGAAGATGGCGATGAGAGCCAAGTAAATCTAAATAGTTTAAATTTAATGTCGACACTTGGCGAAGAACGTTTTGGAGGACCAAATAGTAACTATATCAAAGAATACTTTAATGATAAAGATCCATCACGTCCTGCCTATATTAATGCCTCAGGGACCGTTTATGCTCCTGAAGATACTAAAGGTGGTATCCTTGCTACCTTTAAGCAGAAAGTAAAATTATTTTCATCACGTGATAACTTATCTGAAATGTTAAGTTATAGTGATTTCGATATGAAAGATATAGGACGTAAAAAGACCGCGGTCTTCATGATCGTTCAAGATGAAAAGAAAACTCTTCACCCCTTAGCAACAATCTTCATCAAACAATGTTATGAAACCCTAATTGATGTTGCTCAAGAAAACGGTGGCAAATTACCATATCGAACCAACTTTATCCTTGATGAGTTTGCTAACATGCCACCATTAAAAGATGTAACAACCATGGTTAC
>CALWVB010000130.1 GCA_944384895.1 uncultured Clostridia bacterium
ATTTTGAAAGGGTATTGCCTGTTTCGAGAGGTACGCCCGGCTCAATACAATAGCAGATATTCCCGGTATATGAGTTCATTACAAAAACGGTTGTATATCTGCTTTTATCTGTATTCCACCCGTTCATATACGTTTGTGCGTCATGTCCCCATTCGCCGTTATATGCTTCGTCCCCGGCGCGGGGAAAAGAAATGAGGTAAACCGTCCCTTGCCCGGCTGCTGCGTATGCTGTAGTCGCCGCCCCTGCTATGGTGGTAAAGCAAAGAACGGCGGTAAGCAGTACCGACAACGCTTTTTTGATTTTCTGCGTCATTACAAAAACCTCCAATTCTAAATTTTGGTATGAAATAAAAAAAGCCGTAGATTTTGAAAACCTACGGCTTAAACAAATTTCCACTTAAAAACGCCATATCAAGGCTTGTCCAACCTTGCTACGGCGTTTTAGGTGTAATTATAGGGGCTGTTTAATTGTCTTTAAGATAGCTGAAAGCCGCATGGTTACGGCATTTTCTTTTGTTGTGCATATATTCACGGCGCAGTTGGGCCGGTTGCGCCTGTTGGACCGGTTGGGCCTGTTGGGCCGGTTGGACCTGTAGCACCTGTATTTCCCTGAACACCCTGCGGACCTTGTGGACCTTGTGGGCCGGTTGGGCCTGTTGAGCCGGTTGCACCTGTTGGACCAGTTGGACCTGATGGGCCGGTTGCACCTGTTGCACCGCTTAGGCCAGTTGGACCGGTTGGGCCGGTTGCGCCTGTTGGTCCGGTTGGTCCAGTCGGACCGGTCGGACCTGTTAGACCGATAGCTCCTATAGCTCCAGTTGGACCAGTTGGGCCTGTCGGTCCAGTATTTCCTTGTACCCCTTGTGGACCTTGTGGGCCTTGCGCTCCAGTTGGGCCTGTTGGACCGATTGGACCGGTTGGACCTGTCGGGCCAGTCGGGCCTCTTGAAGGACAACAATCGCAGCAATTACAACAATTACCGCAATTATCATTCCTATTATGACATCTATTTGAATAAATATCATTATTATATGGCATATTTTATATTCTCCTTTGTAATATGATAAGGCAAAAGCCTATATACCATAATATTCTTATTGCCTCAACATGGAAACTATAAATATGCACTGTCAGAAAAAATCTTTATAGCCTAATCTATACTATTTATGATTTGTTTATGTTCATCACAACCTAATAAGCTTTCATCCGCTGTAATATCCTTTTCAAATAAATTATATTTATATTTTAATTTTAAAATACGCAATACGGATTCATTAATACGTTCTTCTGAAATCTCATTATTTTTTACCGCTTCAATTAATGAATTATATGCTTTAATTGGATCATTAGGCATTAATATCATATCTATTCCAGCTTTTACAGCCATTACAGTTGCATCTGATGTACTATAATTTTCTGTAATCGCTCCCATAGACATACTATCTGTTATAGCTACTCCATCAAAACCTAAATCATCCCTTAATAAATCTGTTACTATATTAGATGATAATGTAGCCGGAGTTTTATCTCCATTTATTTCAGGTAGACTAATATGTGCTACCATTATCATATCAGCTCCATTTTCTATTTGTGTTTTAAATGGAATAAGTTCAGTTTCATAAAGCTCGTCCAATGTTTTATTTGATACTGCAAATCCTATATGAGTATCAGATACAGTATCTCCATGTCCTGGAAAATGTTTGCATACTGGTATTAATCCGCTTTGTTTTATACCTTCGCTTAATGCTATTGACATATCCGCTACAATATTAGGATCATCAGAAAAAGCTCTATGTCCGATTACAGTATTTTTAGGATTTGAAAATACATCACAATCTGGTGCAAAATCCATATTAAATCCAAATACAGATAATTCTGTACCAATTACATTTCCTACTTGTTTTGCTAAGTCTGTATCCCCTGTTTTACCTATATCAAACATTTGAGGTATATTAGTTGCATTAATTTTAGACGTCTTTTTTATTCTTTGTACAACTCCACCTTCTTGATCAATTGATATAAACGGAGACAGATTACTTTCAGCTTGTACAGTATCTATAAATGATCGTATTTGTTCGACTGTATCTATATTTTCCCCAAATAAAACAACGCCGCCCGGTTGAATTGATTCTATTTGCTTTATAGCACTATCATCTAGTTCTAATAATTTATCTGTATCATCTCCCCCACGAAATGTTAAGAAGAACATTTGTCCGATTTTTTCTTCTAATGTCATATCTGCTAATATTTGTTCTGCTTTATCTTCATCAGTTAAAGGCTTTTGCGAAGATATTTCTGATGATGAAGATGATATCTTTGAACTTTGTTGAGATGATGATATACTTGTTTGTGTATCAGATGATTCTATTGATACTGATGAATTATTTGTATTTACCTGTTTAGCACAGCCGGAAAACAATACTATAACCAATACTAATAAAGCTGCTATAAATCTATTTTTCATATGCTACCTCTTTCTATAAATTTATGTTATAATACTAAAAAATACAAGGAGAAAATAAAATATGAGAAGAAAAGATCGTGAAATGTCAGAAGATTTTGCAATAATGGTTTTGGATAAATGTGAATGGGCGGTTATATCTATGATAGATCCATCAGGTAATCCATATTGTATTCCAATAACGGTTGTCCGCGAAAATGATAATATTTATTTTCATTCGGCTAAACAGGGATTTAAAATTGATTGTCTAAATAATAACCCTAATGTTTGTATAGCTTGTGTTGGCCATACATATCGTCTGCCTGATAAATTTACTACTGAATATGAATCTGCAATTATACGGGGCAATGCTATTGAAATTACAGATAATGCAGAAAAAATTCATGCATTGGAACTTCTTTGTAAGCGCCATACTCCTACAAATATGCATAAATTTGATAAAGCAATTGAAAAAAGCTTAAATATCACTGGAATATGGAAAATTAAAATAAATAATATTACTGGAAAATGTAAAAAATAATATTATTAATAATATACTAATATAAGATTTTTAAGCTTTTGAATTTTTTATTTGAAAAATAAATTATAGTTTGAGAAATAATTAAGGTTAAAGTTAATGAGAAAATCAATTGTATTATGCTATTATTCATAAGTCGTTCAATAATTTGATTGCCTGTAGCTGAATAAATTGTCTGTAAAATAATTGAATAAACTGATACAAACCAAAAATGTGATAAATATATGAGTGTGCTGGAACTTCTCAAATTTCTATATATTTTTCTGTTTTTCAGCTCTATATGAGTTGCTAAATAGAACAGATAACATACAGCTGGAATAGAGAACACATACATATCATAACTTCTTGCCATTCCTAAATTTTCTGTAATTAAAGCTTCACAAAATAAAAGCGCATAACAGATAATAAATCCTAATATTGTTTTGTTTTTAGTGAGTTTAATTTTTGCAACAGTAAAATACATTCCAATTGCAACAAAGAAAAAGCCAAAAAATATACCATTTCTTGTTGTTTCAAAAACTTTATCGTATAATTCTATAATATTTTTAATTATTGGTGTTTCTATTAGTACTTTATAAAATAGTTGATAAATATAACCTATTAAATATAATATTCCAGAAATCAGTAATATTGTTTTAGGTTTTAATTTTATATATAAACAAAATGCTATTATAATAAAAGCTACAATTGTTCCAAGTAAATACCATAAATGTGAATATGAGCCAACAAATAATAAATTTCTTGTATATATTAATATACATTTAAAAAAGCTATTTTCAGTTTGTATATAATTATAAATATTAAGTGGAAGATATATCAGCGACCATATTAAATACATTTTACACATTCGCAATATATATTTTCTTATCTTTTTGAAATCTGGTTTATTTAAATCCATACTTTTAAACAAGAAATAACCTGAACATATTAAAAAGAAAGGAACGATAATGCGAACTAAAAAGCCAATTATAAAAAAATCTAAATATGGTATTTTATCAACAGCAAGTATTCTTATATGAGCAATTAAAACTAATAGGCTCATTATAAATTTTACTATATCAACGCCGTTATAATTTTTCTTTTTTAAACAATTGGGATTAGATAATGAATATTGATTAAATTCAATCATTTTATAACTCCAAAATTTTATTTTATAATATTTATTATACTAAAAACACTTAATTTTCTCAACAATGTTACAAATATTAATCAAAGATTAGATTAGGATTTTTCTATGTTTAATAAAATATTATCCTATTTAAAAAATCAAGATTTATAAACAACTAGTATTCAGACTATTATAATTTATACAAAAAATCAACTTTAGAATAAAATCTCTTACAAATGGTGAAACTGTTTGTAAGAGATTTTTTTATTTATAGAATTTTATCATACATTATTTATATCAATACAAATTAAAAATTATTTTTCAATCACATCTAAATAAAATAACACAAAATATAAAAGTACCGCTGATAAGGGGGCGCCTGCGCAGCGCATCTTACAAAGATGCGCTGGGATGCAAAATAATAGTTGATTGAAAAACCAATAAAAAAGTATAAACAAACATTATCATAATAAGCATGTAATTTATATTAAAAATTATTTTGCATAAAGCAGCCATATTTCATATGGCTGCCCGCAGGCGCCCCCCTTATGATGTATCCGGAAATTTTCCATTAAATTTGTTTATTTTTATCGCTTAAATTTTATTTTGTGATTTTGTTAATATAGCTTTTTATATTCTATTATAAAAAATAAAATTTAAATGCAGAGAAATGCTGCTTCATAAACGCTTTAAAGCGTTCAAAGTAGACTTACGGTTTTACTTTGTTTTATTCTCATAGATTGGGGGATTTATACTAATCATGGAGAAGCATATCTTAATTATTACAACAACAAATGATTTTCTCTGCAAGTTTGAACAGGAAAATGTAAAGATTTTGCAGCGTTTAGGATTCATTGTACATTATGCTACAAATATAAATGAGCCTCAATATATATCCGATAAAGAAAAAATATTAAAAATGGGTGTGCAGATACATCATATTGAAATAGCAAGATCACCATTTATGTTTAATGATAATCAAAAAGCATTGCGCCAGTTATTACTGATTATTAAAAATTATCATATACAGGTTATCCATTGTCATACTCCTGTAGGCGGAGTTTTAGGGCGTTTAGCAGGGAAATTATTTAAAGAAAGAAAACTTATTGTTATATATACAGCACATGGATTTCATTTTTATAAAGGGGCGCCGTTTATAAATCATCTTATTTATTATCAAGTTGAAAGAAAGCTTGCTAGATATACAGATATTTTAATCGTTATAAATGAAGAAGATTATAGAAATGCTTTAAGATTTCATCTTAAAAAGAATGGACATGTTTATAAAATACCAGGAGTTGGTTTAAATAGAAACAAATTTAAGCCATTATCACATGAAAAGAAAATAATATATAGAGAACAACTTGGAATAAAAGAAGATGAATTTTTTCTTGTTTCAGTTGGAGAATTAAATGAAAATAAAAATCATCGAATCGTATTAGAAGCTTTAGTAAAAATGAGAGAAACTCATAAAGATATCTCTAAAATCAAATATATAATCTGTGGAGATGGATTTTATCATGAACGCATACAACAATGGATTACTGAAATGAAACTGGATAATATTGTAACATTATATGGATATTGTACTAATATACCTCAAATAGTCGGATGTGCAGATGCTATGATATTCCCATCAAAAAGAGAAGGTTTAGGTATGGCAGGACTTGAAGCTTTATCAATGGGTATACCTGTAATAGCATCAGATAACCGCGGCACACGTGAATATATGGAACATGGTAAAAACGGTTTTGTATATAGTTTTGATGATGTAGACGGTTTTGTTGAAGGTATTCAGTTAATAATGCAACTTAGTTCTCAAAAGCGTAAAGAGATGCAAATAAGCTGTATAGATTCTGTAAAACCATTTGATAAATTATACGCTCATGCTTTAATGAAGAGGATTTATTTAGGTGTAGATAATAGAATAGGACGTGAATCTCATGAAAAGTGAAGTTAAAATCAGCGTCATAATGGGTGTATTTAATCCAGCAAAAAAGAAACTATTTTATCGTGCTGTTAAATCTATTATAAAACAAAATTTTAAATATTGGGAACTCATTATATATGATGATGGTTCTAAAGAAGAATATATAAAAAGAATACAACAGGCAGCTCAATTAGATGAACGCATTATTTATATAAGAAATGATCAAAATCATGGCCTGGCTTATGCCTTAAATGAATGTATAAATCATGCATCAGGTAATTATATTGCAAGAATGGATGACGATGATATTTCTAAACCAGACCGTCTTAGAAAACAATATGAATTTTTAGAAACACATCCTCAATATCAATGGGTAGGATCAAATGCAGAACTTATTGATTCACAAGGCGTATGGGGATATCAAAAAATGCCGGAAATTCCTCATGAAAAAGATTTTCTGTTTAATTCGCCTTTTATTCATCCATCTGTGATGTTCAGAAAAGAAATATTATTACAAAACGGCGGATACCGTTGCTGTAAAAACTACTTATACTGTGAAGATTATGAACTATTTATCAGGCTTTATAAAAATGGCGGCCGTGGATATAATCTGCAGGAACCTTTATTACAATATTGGGAAGATTATGAATCTCATAGAAAAAGAACTTATAAACGAAGAATACGTGAAATGAAACTTAGATATCATGGTTTTAAAGAATTAGATATCCTTAACAGGTCAACTTTTTATTATGTTGTCAAACCTTTATTGGTAGGAGCTGTACCAGCACCAGTTCATCATTATATCAGACGAAAATTAAAACGGCAGAAAAAATATAAGCATAATGCATACAGGGAGAAATTATGAAAAATAGTGATAGCCAATTTGATAAAAGGCTACAGTTGTATAAAAATTATATAAAAGAAAATAATTTAATATATCAAGTAATACAGCAAATGGAAATAGTAAAAAATGATACGCTTTCGCTTGTAAGCAGTTATGTATTAGCCCCTGCTTTAGGGGGATTTGTTATCTGGCTATTAAAAAGCGCTATGCAAAACAATATAAAACGTCTTTATTTTTTAGCTAGAGACGGCTATTTTATGTATCACGCATCGCTTATATTATGTAATACTCTTCATCTGCCTATTGAATGCCGGTACTTAAGCTGTTCAAGATATTCATTGCGTATACCTATGTTCCATTTAGATCATAATACAGCTTTAGATTATATATGCCGTGGAGGTATAGACGTTACTTTAACAAAAATTTTAAGTCGTGCAGGTCTTACTCAAAATGAAAGCGAAAAAATTATAAAACATCTGGGTTTATCCTCTATAAAAAATAATATTATACCTTATCAAAAGCTATCTGAGATACGTAAACAACTTAGTAAATGCGAAATATTTTTCGAATATATGGATACCCATTCTAAACAAGCATTTCCAAATCTAGCTGGATATTTAAAACAGGAAGGATTATTGGAAAATATCTCTTATGCTATTGTAGACAGCGGCTGGGTTGGTTCTATGCAAAAAACTTTATATGATATTTTAAAATATATGGGCTATGCAAATAAGCTTCAAGGATATTACTGGGGTTTATATGAACTTGCACCCAATACAAATAAAGAGCATTATCATTGTTATTATTTTGATCCCAATAATCACATTAAAGAAAAAGTTTATTTTAATAACTGTTTATTTGAAGCAATATATACCGCTCCTCATGGTATGACGTTATATTATCAAAGAGATAGAGAAAAATATATACCATGTTATGGAATAATAGATCAAGATAAAAAGAAATTTATAAATAAAATAGAGATATATTTAATGAAATATATCTCTATTTTAGCAAAAGAATTAAAACTAATAGATTTATATAATTATAACCTTCAAAATGATAAAAATATAATTAAAAAGCTTTTAAAAGCATTTATGGCATTCCCATCAAAAGAAGAAGCTGAAATATTTGGAAGCCTCCCCTTTTCCGACGATGTATTGGAAGGAAATGATAATCAAATTGCAGTTTATTTATCTGAACAGGAATTCAAATCAAACCATGTTATTAATAAAGCGCTAAATATGTATGGAATAAGAAATGATTATATAAAAGAAAGCGCATGGTATGAAGGAAGCGTAGTCAGGTATGCAAAACATATAAAGCGTCACCTTATGCAGTATACCATTTATAAATACCTGCGCTATATAAAAAAGTCTTATATTTATAAAAAACAAAGCGGTGAGAAAATATGACAACTTCACAGCAGCATAAACAATATACATTTGTTGTAAAACAGCTTACATCAAGAGAATTAAAACGCAAATATTCCCGGTCTTATCTTGGAATAATATGGAGCGTATTAAATCCATTGCTGTCCATGGCTGTTCTCTCCCTTATATTTTCTCAGTTATTTAGACGATCTATTGAGAATTATCCCATTTATTATTTAACTGGATATATATTGTGGCAAACATTTACCGGCGCTACAAATTCAGCTATGACAACTTTAGTAGATAATAAAATGTTGCTTTTAAAAGTAAAATTCCCTATGGATTTATTTATACTTACAAGGGTATATACAGCTTTAATCAATCTTTGTTATTCACTTGTAGCATATGTAGTTATGCTAGTTGTATTTAAAATAAGCCTTAAATGGACAATGCTGCTAGCTCCGTTTATTATATTATGCCTGTTTTTATTTTCTCTCGGTATATCTTATATATTAGCAACAGCATATGTATTTTTTGGAGATGTAAAACATCTTTATACAGTAATATTAACTCTATGGATGTATTGTTCGGCAATATTTTATCCAGTTGAACAATTACAGGGTTTTATAAGAATAATAATCTGGAACAATCCTCTTTTTACCTATATAAATTGTTTAAGAAAAGCTGTAATGTATGGAACAATACCAGAATATATTGAATTTTTGCAAATGATATTGTGGGGAGTAGGTATGTATTTAATAGGTTATTATATATTTAAAAAAAGTAAGAATAAAATTATGCAGAAAATATAATGGAGGCAAATATGGGATTATCTGCACAGCGAAGACGTGAAATCAGGAAATGGCAGCCTCAGGAATTAGAATGGCAGGATATAGTAGTAAAAAATGTAACAATGCAGTTTAAACGAGTAAAAGATGAAGCTACCAGTATAAAAGAATTAATTGTACGTACAATACGCGGCCAGCAAAAATATGAAATGTTCACAGCTCTTAATGATATAAGCTTTACAATTGAAAAAGGTGAAGTTGCCGGTATCATTGGTACAAATGGTTCCGGTAAAAGTACGATATTAAAAATAATTTCCGGAGCATTAATTCCTACAAGAGGTACAGTATGGGTAGATAGAAAAAAAGTACAATTATTAACATTAGGTACAGGATTTGATCCTGAACTTACAGGACGTGAAAACGTATATTTAAACGGAGCTATAATCGGATATACAAAAGAATATATAGATAAAAAATATAATGATATTGTAAAATTTGCAGAACTTGAAGGATTTATGGAAGAAAAAGTACGGAATTATTCTTCCGGTATGGTATCAAGATTAGGATTTGCTATTGCAACAGCACGTGATACTCCAGAAATCCTAATATTAGATGAAGTCTTAAGCGTAGGCGATATGTTTTTCAGAAAAAAAAGTGAAGCTAAAATCCGTGAAATGATTCATGGCGGTTCTACTGTATTAATTGTGTCTCATTCCACATCTGTTATACGAAATAATTGTACAAAAGCAATATGGATAGAAAAAGGACGTTTAAGATTAGTAGGCGATCCAAATGAAGTGTGCGATGCATATGAAAAATTAAAGGATGTGTAATAAAATGAAAGACCGGATTTATGGGCTTTTGGTCAACCGGGTACCAGGAATCCGAGAAAGATATTTAAATAAACGCAACCAGAATCATGGTATGAACCGTTATAAAGCATTATTTTATCTGCTTTGGTTGAATATTCAGTATTATTTGTTATTTCAGCGCAATATTGGACAGTCCCAACGTTGTCCATTTTATGAAGAAAAAATTCTTTATAATAAAGATAGTGAATCATCCTTATCAAAATTGGATAATCCTGAAGTATTTGCCCAAAAGCTTATGAAATATGACGTCATCTCTTTTGATGTATTTGATACTCTTATATTGCGTTCAATATCTAATCCTACCGATGTATTTTTCTTTGTTGGGATGAAATTACAATACCCTGATTTTAAACGTATACGGATAGAAGCTGAACAAAAAGCAAGACAAATAAAATATAATAAAAAAGGTACATGGGAAATATCCCTTGAAGAAATATGGGATGTAATTGAAAATGAAACTGGTATTTCAAAACAAACTGGAATTAAAACTGAATTAGAATATGAAAAGATTTTTTGTAAAGCCAATCCATATATGCTTAAGGTTATAAAAGAACTTCAAAAAGCTAATAAAAAAATTATTATTACATCTGATATGTATCTTGGCAAAGATTTTATTAAAGAATTATTATCACAATGCGGCTATGATACATTTTATAAATATTATGTTTCCTGTGATTATAATAAATCTAAACACGATGGCAGTCTTTATGAAATTATTAAACAGGAAATCGGTGGACAACTGACATATGTTCATATAGGCGACCATGAATTTTCAGATAAAGAACAAGCTTTGATGCATAATATAAAAGCTTATTTATATAACAATGTTAACCATATTGGGAACAAATACCGCACTGAAGATATGTCTGCAATAACCGGGAGCATTTATCGTGCAATTATAAATAATCATATTCATAACGGCCTTTCTAATTTTTCAAGGGAATATGAGTATGGTTTTATATACGGTGGATTATTTGTCACAGGATACTGCCGGTTTATTCATGATTATATAAAATCACATAATACTGATAAAATATTATTTTTATCTAGAGATGGTGCAGTTTTAGTAAAAGCATATAATTTGATGTATCCTGAAGAAAATAAAAATACTGAATATGTGTATTGGTCTCGCCTAGCGGCTATAAAATTATCTGCTCAGTATTATAAAAATGATTATTTTCGCAGATTTCTTTATCATAAAGTAAATCAAAAATATACTATCCGTCAGATTATGCAAAGTATGGAACTTACATCTATGCTTGAATCCTTATGTTCTGCAATAAAAATACATCCTGAAATGGAATTAACGTATAAAAATGTAGAAAAAATAAAAAAATATTTAATAGATTCCTGGCAACAGGTGCTTAAATGTTATGAAGAACAAATTAATGCTGGCAAGCAATATTACAGTGTAATATTAAATGGATGCAAATCCGTTGCCGCAGTCGATATAGGATGGGCTGGAAGCGGCGCTGTGATGCTAAATTATATTGTAAATAATATTTGGAATATCTCATGTACAATAACAGGAATTATTGCCGGTACAAATACCTGTTTAAGCCTGGAAACAGATGCAATGGAACAATTCTTATTAAATGGACAGCTTGTGAGTTATATGTATTCACAATATAAAAACCGTGATCTTTGGAAACTTCATGATCCCGCAAAAAATCATAATTTATATTGGGAATTGCTTTTAGGTGATAGTAATGGTAGTTTAAAAGGTTTTTATTTTGATCATGATGGGAATTATGAATTAAAGTTTAAAGAAGATAATGCAAATAAAGAAAGTATTTATGAAATTCATAGAGGTATTCTGGATTTTGTCCAGCAATTCTTACAATTAGAAAAACGAATTGACCATATTATACCAATCAGCGGAAGAGATGCATATGCGCCTATGATCAATATAGAAAATAAAAAGAACAAAAAGTTTATGAAGGATTTGGAGGGGCTTATGGATGAAATTCATATCGGATAATATTCCTGATAAGCCTATAGTTTTATACCATGCAATAAGTTCATATCAGCTCATTGAAGTAATACTTCACCGTATGATATATCACGAAAAAGATAAAGCTGTTCTTATTTTGCCGGATTTTATTATTCAAAAATATCCCAATTATAAAAACTTAATTTCAAAAAAGCTATTTAATGAAGTCTATCTATTTCCTTATCTTTATATTCCACATCATAATGAAAAACAGATAAAAGAAGATGTAAGCCGCTATTATAATCAAATTATTCCATATAATATAAAACAATTTTCAAAAGTTTATGTATCCGGAGCACATTTTTATTTTTCTTTATATTTAATAGAAAATCAAATACCTTTTATATTCTTTGAAGATGCCGCAGGTATGTTAAGCCGTGCTCAAGAGTTATATAAAAATCTTACTGTAAATTTCCCCCTGCATGCTCATATTGCAAACAAATATGGATTATTTGATGGAAATAATAAATATATTACAAAAATTATTTGCTTAAAAGATGCTCAAACTATAGATGTTGAGGGACAGAAATTTATAAATTTTTCCGTAGAAGATGCATTACAAAAATTATCTCCACACAAACGAAATAAATTTATACATTTTTTTATAAAACATCGTATAAAAACAAAAGCAGATATTATTTTATTAACTCAACATTTTGCAAATTTAGGAATGATGAGTATAAAAGAACAAAAGTATTTATATGAGCAGTTAAGAGATGATATCCTTTCAGATAAAAACATTATTATAAAAAAGCATCCGGATGATACATTGGATTATAAAGAAATATTTCCACATGCAGATATTATAAAAGAAATATTTCCATCTGAATTATTAGCTTATGTATTTTGGAAAAAACCACAATTTATATATACATTTAATTCTACTGGATGCGAAAATTTAAAAAATCATTTTATTATAAAAAAAATAAGAAGGGAAAAATATGCAGGACAAAAAAATTCTGATAATAGCTAATTCCATATATCAGCTTTTAACTGCTGTTCATATGAAATTATCAATTTTTAAAGATTATAACGCAGATCTAATTATTACTGATGTAACCCCTCAGCTTAAAGAGTGTTTACCTAGAATTAAAGATACAGGCTTATTTGATAAAGTTATTTTTGCGGCTGCAAAAGAAATAAATAAAAAATATGCTGCGGCTAAACCTGATATTCTTACAGAAGGTTTTCATAATATCAATAGTATTTTCCGCTGGATACTTGATGATGAGCTTGTGTATTATTCAGAAATTTATTTTTCTAATTTTGATCCATTTACTAGAATGCTTGCATGTTATTTTTATACTCTCCCTTGTGAATTTATCTGTTATGAAGATGGCTTTTCTTCATATGTTATAGATTATTTAAGAGAAGACCGTGCAGCTATTAACCGTCATCCAGATGGAAAAAAAATTAAGGATAAAGTAAAAAGTATTCTTCTTTATGAACCTCATCTTGCTATGCGCAAAGATAATCTTATGAACCGGTCGCTTCCTAAAATAAATCAAAATGATAATAGATTAAAAGAAATATTAAATTATATTTTTGATTATAAAAATCCGGATTATAATGCAGATTTTATATTTTTAGAACAATCATTTCGTGCAGAAGGTATTAAAACTAATGATATTGAACTAATGAAAATATGCCAGCAAATAGTTCCACAAGGTAAATTTATTGTAAAACCACATCCTAGAAATCCTGAAAACATTCCATTTAATTTAGGAATAACCAGAAAATATTCAAATAACGCTCCATGGGAATTGTTTTTATTAAATGAAGATATAAAAAATAAAACAATAATAACTGTTTGTTCCAACGCTGCTCTTACTGGAAGGATCGTATTCGGTATGGATATTAATACAGTTATGCTGTATGAATTATTTCAAGGTAAAGTGCTTTGGAAGGAAGATGATATTTTAAAACAATATTTGCGTAGATTTTACAGACAATTTGCAGGAAATAATTATTATGTACCAAAAACAATATATGAGCTTAAAAATATTCTTCAATATTTAGGAGGTCATAATGAACAATCAGATAAAAGTTTCAGTCATTATTCCAGTATATCAAGTTGAAAATTATCTTGAACGCGCTATAGATTCTGTACTTGCCCAAACCCTTGAAGAAAAAGAAATTATACTTGTCGATGATGGAAGTTATGATGCATCACCACAAATTTGCGACCGTTATGCACAACAATATCCCGGCTTAATCCATGTTATTCATAAAGAAAATGACGGCCTTGGTATGGCACGTAATACAGGAGTCAAAGCTGCTGTAGGGGAATATATAGCTTTTTTAGATTCGGATGATACAGTAGAACCAGAAATGTATGAAGAAATGTATCAAAAAGCAGTAGAAGAAGACTGTGATATTGTAATGTGCGATGTAAAGATAATATATGTTGACGAAAATAGAACTAATATTGTTTCTACCTATCCAAGCGAAGATATCGATTTACCGGATTATATTGCAAATGGAAATAATATTACCTATAGCGTTAATAAATTATATAAAAGAAGTATTTGGGAAGAAAATCAATATGAAAAAATGCTTTTTGAAGATATTGCACTTATTCCATCAATTATGACACGATATTTTAATATCGGTTATATTAGAAAACCATTTTATAACTATTTTAGAAGAGCAAATACTATTTCTACTACATTTGTAGGAAATATGGTAGATATTATACAATCATTTCGGAATTTTATTGATACAAGCAATCCAGATTATAGAGATGAAGTAATTTACTGCACTGCTAAACAATTATACTGGAATATGTTTCAGTCCAGAGTATTATTTCAAGCAGATTTTATTGAATTATTAAAAGAATATAAAAAAGACTTCCTCATAAATCCATATATTGCAAAAGATACAAAAATACGCAAACTTTTAGATTATATTGATAAAGAGGTTATACCGGAAAAATTTATCTGCGTTCATTTTTATAGGCCAATCCCTGAAAGATATCTTGAGCAAATACAAACAGATTTTCCTAACGCAATATTAATAGATGTTGACGAAAATTATTATCCTATAGAAAAACTCCCTAAGAATATACAAACCGCATTAGAACAGGGCGAAACAGCTTATGTAGAAGAATATATAGCATTAAAAATATTATACGAACAAGGCGGTATTGTTTTATCTCCAGAAATGCATGCAAATCTATATTTGAAAAAGCTGCGTCTTAATAGAATATTTTTTGGATTTGAAGATGAAAATGAACTGTTGACATCATGCTATGGAGCAATAAAAAAACATTATGTAATACAAGCCTTACTTGATACCTATGAGGCAAATAATATATATAATAAAGCATATTTACCATTAAAAGAACGGCTTCGTGACTTTTTAATTATTCATTTTAAATTAAATGTAAATGGCAGAAATCAATTATTAAAAAATGAAATACAAATATATCTTCCAAGCGTTCTTGCTTATGATATGAAAGATAATGAAAATTGCTGTAAAAAATCTGATATTCAAATTCCGGAAGGATATGAATTAATAAGTGACAATGTATTAAAAATGTGGTCGGACCGTCTTATCTCAAATTGGAATTTATATAAACAGGAATTAAATAAAAAGACTCCATCAGGCAACAAAAAAAGCCCAGTTCAAAATAATTTGCCTAATCCTGATGTTTTCAATTATGAATTGGACAAGCGTATAAGAGAAGTTATGAATAATTATGAAAATTCTACCAGTTGGAAAATAACAAAGCCAGTAAGAGCAATTGGAAAATTATTCGGAAGGCAGTGAGGCAAATAATGCATACAGTCGCTATTATACCTGCACGATATAATTCAAGCCGGTTTAAAGGGAAACCTTTAGCAGATATATGTTCAAGGCCAATGATATGGTGGGTATATACACAGGTCAAAAAATCTAAAAGAATAGACGAAGTTTATGTAGCTACAGATAATGATTTGATAAAACAAGTTTGTGATCAATATAATATCGCTTGTATAATGACATCACAAGATCATAAAACAAGTACCCAGCGTATTTATGAAGCTGCTCAAACAATAAAATCTGACGTTTATATATGTATAAATGGAGATGAGCCTTTAATTGATCCTAAAATAATTGAACAAATTATTCCTAAAAAACTTGATTCATTTTTTGCCTCAAATCTTATGACAAAAATTCATTCCCCTGTACAAGCTATTGATGATACAAATATTAAAGTAGTTACCGATGATGAGGATAATGCATTATTTATGTCAAGAAGCCCTATACCCCATCCCAAATCAAGTATAAATTTTGATTATTATAAGCATCTTGGTGTACTTGCTTATTCTATGGAAGCTTTACGTTTTTTTGCAAATACTCCTAAAGGAAAAATTGAAGAAATAGAAGATATAAATGAACTGCGTTTTATAGAACATGGCAAAAAACTAAAAATGATTGCTGTTGATGCTAATACTTTATCGGTTGATACTCCAAAAGATCTTGAATATGTAAGAGGAATTATAAAAAACAAATTGGAAAGCGGTGAAATAAAGCTGTGAGTATTCAAATATTAGATTGTACGCTTCGTGATGGAGGATATATAAATGATTGGAAGTTTGGACGTAAAACTATCAAATCAATTTTAGATAAACTTGAAAAAGCAAAAATTGATATAATCGAATGCGGATTTTTAACCGGTATGGTACAAGATAAAGATTGCTCGCTATTTAATAATACTGCTGAAATTGAATCAATATTGCCAAAGCATGACAGACAATCTATGTATGTTGCAATGATAGCTATAGGCGAAAAAGAATTACATCCGTCAAAACTAACTCCTTATGATGGTAAAAGTATAGAAGGTATCCGTTTAACTTTCCATAAAGATGAAATAGAGCAATCTATTGAATGGGCAAAAATTATTATGGAAAAAGGTTATAAAGTATTTATGCAGCCTGTAGGCACAGTATTTTACAGCGATATGGAGCTTTTGCAATTGGTTGAAAAAATGAATAGGCTTAACCCATATGCATTCTATATTGTGGATACCTTAGGCAGTATGTACCGCAATGAAGTATCTCATAGGTTTTATCTAATTGATGAAAATATGAATCATAATATTCATTTAGGCTTTCATGCACATAATAATCTTCAGCTTGCCTTTTCCAATGCACAAGTACTTGGTAAAATACAAACAAAAAGAACTCTTATCCTTGATTCTTCTGTTTATGGTATGGGAAGAGGCGCTGGTAATCTTCCAACTGAATTGATTACGCAATATATAAATAGAAATATAGCGTCAAGATATGATGTAACTATGGTTATGGATATTTATGATGAATATATATCAGCTATTCGCAAAGAGTATGAATGGGGATATACTGTACCATATCATATTGCAGCAAGCAGCGTATGTCATCCAAATTATGCCGCATATCTAATTAATAAGCAAACTCTTACTATGAAAGATATTAAAAAAATTATACAATCCATTCCAGAAGAATATAAAGTTTTATATGACAGAAGGTTAATTGAACAGCTTTATTCTCAATTTCAAAGTAAAAAAATTGATGACACTGAATCAGTTGAAAAAATAACAGAAATGATACGCAAAAGAAAGATTCTTCTTTTAGCTCCAGGAAAAAGCCTGGTATCTGAATATGATAAGATTATGGAATTTATAGAAAAAGAAATTCCATATGTAATTTCCGTAAACTTTGTCGATGCTAAATATCATATGGACGCATGTTTTGTAAGCAATCATAAAAGAATGGATATAATAGAACAGGAAATTGAACCGCTAAAACATGTTCGTACTATTTTAACATCTAATATTCCAGGATTTAATTGTCAAGATTGCTTGTTTGTTGATTATGATTGTTATACAATAGATGATGAAATGATATCTGATAATGCAGGATTAATGCTTTTAAAGCTTTTGAAAAGATGTGGAGCTGAAAATATTTTTCTAGCTGGATTTGATGGGTTTCATCATAAGCATAATGAAAATTATTATAGTGAAGAATTAAATTTTAAAGTAAATGATTCTGAAATTTATGAAAAACAAAAACGTATCAGAAAACAGTTAAAAGAATTTTCAAATGATATGAACATCACTTTTTTAACAAGATCTGTATATGAACAGGTGGAATGAGAAATGTATAAATGTGTTTTATTTGATATGGATGGTACTTTAGTAAATTCATATGAAGGTATTTTTAATTCATATCAATATACAATGGGAAAAATGGGTAATAATTTTGAAGGGCACGAATTTGTACGCAATGCAATAGGCGCTCCCCTATTATTTGTATTTGAAAAGTTATGTGAAATGGATAAGGAAAAAGCATTACAGGCAGTTGATTATTATAGGTCATACTATGCTAAAAAAGGCAAATATCAGGTAAAAGCTTATGATGGAATAAAAGAAACATTAGAAAAATTAAAAAAATCAGGATATATTATAGGAACCGCTACACTAAAAAACGAAACCTTTGCTAAAGAAATATTAGAAGAATTAGAGCTTTTATCTTATTTTGATATAGTATGTGGTATGGATAAGGACAATCGTCTTACAAAAGCTGCAATAATCAGGTTATGTATGAAACATGCAAACACCAGCCATAATGAAACAATTTTAGTTGGCGACAGTGAATTTGACGCTATAGGAGCTAAAGAAGCAGGAATAGATTTTTTAGCGGTCACATATGGATTTGGATTTAAAGATCAAAAATCATTAAAGGATTATAATGTTGCAATGGTTGCAGAAAATGCTTATGATATTGCAAAATTGTTATGCGAAAAAGAAACTGTAAAGAATTAATTTACAAATTTAAATTATATAAAAAATAAGCTGTGATATGAAATAAGAAATGTTTCATATCACAGCATTTTTTATTTTTTATGATAATTCCAGTTTACCTGTATAAAGCTGATAATAAGTACCTTTTTCTTTAATTAAATCTTCATGGGTACCGCGTTCTATAATACGTCCATGCTCTAATACAATAATAGCATCACTGTTACGGATAGTAGATAATCTATGAGCAATAACAAATACAGTTCTGCCTTTCATTAAATTATCCATACCTTTTTGTACTATGCTTTCTGTACGTGTATCTATACTTGAAGTAGCTTCATCCAATATTAAAACCGGCGGGTTAGCAACTGCCGCTCTAGCAATAGCTAAAAGTTGTCTTTGTCCCTGAGATAATTCTTCTCCATCGCCAGTTAACATTGTATTATATCCATCAGGTAATCTTTGAATAAACTGATCAGCATAAGCTAATCTTGCTGCTTCATATACTTCCTCATCTGTAGCGTCTAATTTACCATATCGGATATTTTCCATAATAGTACCTGTAAATAGATGCGTATCCTGAAGAACAATTCCTAAGGACCTACGTAAATCCGCCTTTTTAATTTTATTGATATTAATATCGTCATAACGGATTTTACCATCCTGTACATCATAAAAACGGTTTATTAAATTAGTAATTGTTGTTTTACCAGCGCCTGTTGAACCAACAAAAGCTAATTTTTGACCAGGTTTTGCATATAAAGTAATATCATGCAATACCATTTTATCATCTGTATATCCAAATGACATATCATAGAACCTAACATCGCCTTTTAATTGTGTATAAGAAACAGATCCATCCGCTTGATGAGGATGTTTCCAAGCCCACATACCAGTTCTTTCTTTACATTCTATAATATTTCCGTTTTTATCTTTTTTAGCATTTACTAAGGTTACATATCCATCGTCTACTTCAGGTTGTTCATCGATCATTTTAAATATACGTTCTGCACCGGCTAATGCCATTATGATAGAGTTAAATTGTTGGGCAACCTGCATAAACGGTTGAGTAAAGCTCTTTGTAAATTGTAAATAGGAAGCGATTGTACCAATAGTTATGCCGCCTACTCCTGTTATTAATAATATACCGCCTAATACAGCTGTTAATACGAATTGTACGTTTCCGATATTACCCATAACAGGTCCCATTATACTTGCAAAAGTATGTGCTTTTGATGAACTGGTATAAAGTTTTTCATTTAATTCATCAAATTCTTCTTCAGATTTTTTCTCATGATTAAATACTTTTATGACACGCTGGCCATTCATACGTTCTTCAACAAAACCTGTTACATCAGCTAAATCCAATTGCTGCCTAATAAAATATTTTCCACTGTTGCCGCCTAATTTTCGAGCGACTAAAAACATTACAAATATCATTATAACAGCTAAAATAGTAAGCAGTGGGCTTAATATTAACATAGCAATAAATGTAACAATAATTGTAATTGCAGACATTAAAACTTGTGGTATTGACTGGTTAATCATCTGCCTTAACGTATCGGTATCATTAGTATAAAGACTCATAATAGATCCATTTGTATTTTGATCAAAATATCTAATAGGCAATGTTTGCATATGTTCAAACATTTCATCTCTTACACGTTTTAATACGCCCTGTCCTATTTTTACCATCAATCTGCTGTAAAGGAAGGAAGCTATTATACCTAAAATGAAAATACTTGCTAAAACTGCAAGAGCTTTATAAAGTTCTGCAAAATTAGGATTTGCATTACCAATTAACGGCATAATATAATCATCTAATAAAAATTTCATTGAAAGCGATACAGAGATTGTAGCTATAGAACTTACAATAATACAAACAAAAACAATGATAAATTCAACCTTATAAGTTCCTGTTACATATTTCAGCAATCGTTTAGCTGTTTTTAATGTATTTTTTGAACCGTTTCCTTGCTTCTTATTCATCCTCTGACCTCCCTTTCACCTGAGATTCATAAACTTCACGGTAAATCTGGTTGGATTTGAGCAGTTCTTCAGATGTACCTACTCCATTAATTTCACCATTATCAATTACTATGATCTGATCTGCATCTTCAATAGAAGAAATTCTCTGTGAAATAATAATCTTAGTCGTATCAGGTATTTCTTCTCTGAATGCTTTTCTGATTAATGCATCAGTTTTAGTATCAACTGCACTGGTAGAGTCATCCAAAATCAAAATTTTAGGTTTCTTTAAAAGTGCTCTTGCAATACAAAGCCTTTGCTTTTGTCCGCCTGATACGTTATTACCGCCTTGTACAATCATTGTATTATATCCATTAGGGAATTCCTGTACAAAGCTATCTGCCTGAGCAAGTTTACATACTCTTTGTACTTCTTCATCACTGGCATTTTCATTACCCCAACGGATATTATCATAAATACTGCCAGTAAAAAGTACATTCTTTTGTAATACCATTGCAACTTGATCGCGTAATGATTCTAGATCATATTCTCTTACATCGATATCTCCAACCTTAACTGAACCATTAGTTACATCATAAAGCCTTGGTATTAATTGTACTAAAGTTGATTTTGAACTACCAGTACCACCGAAGATACCAATCATTTGTCCAGCTTTAATATGCAAATTTACATTTTTTAATGATAATTTGACATCTTTACCTGCATAACTAAAGCTTACATTGTCAAAATCAATATCGCCGTTTGGAACGCTTTTAACAGCTCCTTCTTTATTCTGCATTTCTGGTACTTCCTTAAGTACTTCGGTAATACGGTCAGTTGAAGCTTCAGCAATCATTATTAATACAAATACAAAAGATACCATCATCAATGACATAAGTATCTGCATAGCATATACTAATACACTGGTTAACTGGCCGGCTTCCATACTGCCAGATACTATAGCTTCTCCACCAATTAATACCATTATTAGTATTACTGAATACATAACAAACATCATAACCGGATTATTAAATGCTACGATTTTTTCCGCTTTAGTAAATAAATTAAATACTACTTTTGATATTCCATGAAACTTTTCAATTTCATGATCTTCTCTAACATATGCTTTTACTACTCTTGCAGCATTTACATTTTCCTGTACTTCATTATTTAATACATCATATTCATCAAAAACTTTAACAAAATATTTATGTGCTTTTTTTGCAATAAAGATTAATAAAAAACCTAATACCGGTATAGCACATAAGAATAAAATAGCAATTTTCGCATTAATAGCTAATGTCATAAACCATGATAATATTATCATGATCGGAGCTCTTGCTAAAAGACGTATTGTCATCATATATGCCATTTGAACATTAGTTATATCTGTTGTCATTCTTGTTACAAGACTTGGCGTTGAAAAATGATCAATATTCTTAAAAGAAAACTGCTGGATTTTATAAAAAATATCATGCCTTAAATTTTTAGCATATCCAGCGCCTGCTTGGGCAGCAAATTTTCCTGCTAAAGCACCAAATAATAAAGCTAATAATGCAAGTACTACTAATACAAGTCCAACCTCGATTACGTATGTAAGATTTTCTCCGCGGATACCTACATCAATAATCTTTGCCATTTGAAATGGTATTAATACTTCCATTAAAACTTCTAGGACAACAAACAGCGGCGCTAATATTGACTGTTTCTTATATTCTCGTATGGATTTAAATAATAGCCTATTCATACTTCTCTCCTTTAGTTTACTATTTTTTAATCTTATTAATCATAAATACCCCAAAACATGTTTTAACAGATTCAAGTAATATTTTCATATAATTTATGAAGATACCTCCGTAAATCCGCTTGTTCTTTTTCTGATAAACCCTTTACTAACTGTTTTTCCATTTGTTCTCTTTCTGTTATTACTTGTTTTACAAAACCCTCTTCCTGCCCAGTCAATTTTACTATTCTCATGCGTTTGTCTTCCTGACTAGTGGAAATCTCAATAAAGCCCTTTTCTTTCATTAGCCGTAAGATATTCACAACTGTAGGATGCGATATTCTCATAAAATCCTGAATATCCTTTTGGCTGGATTCTTTTTTGCCTTCATTCATCTTTAAATAGTGAAGAATTTTCATCTGCTGCATAGTCAAATTGTATTCTTTACAATTCTTATTAACCTGTTGACCAATAGTTTCACTTAAAATTTTAATCATTGATCCTATACTTTGAGTTTGCATGTATTTACCAACCTCTTTTTCCGTAGCATGCTACATAATTCTTGTAGCATACTACATATTATAGGAAGGAATTCTTTAACTGTCAACAGAATTTACATATATTGTTCATATATTTTCTTACGAAAAAAAACATATTATTTTCAATATAATTTGTATAAATTTTCGTATAAAAATGATTATATTTAATGATTACAGATAAAAAAACTAAAATATAAAACAAAAATGTTGAATGTTTTATATTTTAGCTTTTTATTTTTTATTAAATTTGCAGTTATATTCTATTAATAATAAGCAGTTATTCTACGCTTTTTAAGGCTTTAACCGGATCTATACGGTCTAATACTCTATTTGTAATTATATTTACAATTAGTGCAAAAGCAAAAGCAATTATAGCTGAAATTAAATAACTGACCGGATGTATAGAAACTGCAAAATAAATTGACGGTATATTTAATACATATGTCAGGCTTATACCTAAAAGATAACCTAACGGCATACCTAATATAATCCCTATTATTGTTAAAATTAAAGTCTCTTTATTAACATAAAGATGCACTTCTCTATCATAAAATCCAAGTACTTTTATTGTTGCAAGTTCTCTTTGCCTCTCAGAAATATTGGTAGTAGATAATGTAAATAAAACTACTAGAGCTAAAACAGCTGCCATAAGAATAATTATATATACTACCATATTAATCATAGAAAACGCTGTAGAAAATTCATTCTTCATAGTTTCTGTACTAATACATGATATAACGCCGTCTTTTAAGCGTAAATTCTCCGCATATTCCGGTTGATTAGTACAAATTTCTGCAAGATTAACTAAAACTCCATTTGGTTTATATTCACCAAAATATGTTTCATATACATCTTCTGTCATAAATACCATATTTCCCAGGTAATTATGCACTAATTCACTAACCTTTACATCTTTTTGTGTTAATTGCATGTCTTGTAATGATATTGTACTGCCTTTTTTAAAGTTTAATACATTAGCGGCATTTTGAGTAACAAATATTCCGTCATTATTTAATTGTACAATATCGTCATTAAGATTTTCCAAACGTATATATCCTTCAAGAGTATTTTCTTCAGGCACAACTATCATTTGTACTGTTTCTTCTTCACCCTGAGAATTTTTTAACTGCACAGATTCAATTTGAACATTGATATAATCAGCTACATTTTCATCATTATTAAGATAAGACAATAATTTTTCATTATCTTCTGAAGAGGCAACAGCCATTATATCATATTGATTTATATGTTCATATTGAAGAGGCATTAAATCAGTAACAGAATCTTTAATAGCAAATCCATAGAGTAACAAAGCAGTACATCCCATAATTCCCATTATTGTCATAAGCAAACGCTTTTTATAACGAAACAGGTTTCTTGCCGTTACTTTATTTAAAAAAGATAATCTTTTCCATAAAGGTTTAATATGCTCTAAAAAAATACGGGAACCTATACCTGGAGATTTTGGCCGCATTAATACAGCCGGCATTTGTTTTAATTCAGATTTACATGCAAGTATTGTTGCAACTATAATTCCAACTGCAAATAATAATATACCTCCTATACCGTATAGAAAATCAAATTTTATAAAATAATCCGGCAATAAATACATGGTTTTAAATATGCTGATGATTATTTTAGGTAATAAAATAAACCCGCATAAATCCCCTAAAAGACCGCCTAATAAGCTGGCAGAAGATACATATAACAAATATTTTGCACGGATTTCCCTATCTTTAAATCCTAATGCTTTATAAGTACCGATAAGCCCTCTGTCTTCTTCTACCATACGTGTAATTGTTGTCAGGCTTATTAATATTGCTACTATAAAAAACACAATTGGAAATGCAGTTCCAACTGCTTCAATGGATCCAGCATCGCTTTCAATATTTGCATATCCGCTTAATGATTTTCTATCCTGGACATACCATTGAGCCATATCAATATTAAGCATTTCTTCACGAGCATCTGCTAATTGTTGCTCAGCTTCTTTTTTTGTTTCTTCATATTCCTGTTTGCTATCATTCCACTGCTGCTGTCCCTCAATTAATTGCTCTCGTCCAGAATCTAGTTCCTGTTTACCATCATCAATTTGTTGTTTTGCGTTTTCTTCCTGAATAGATAACTGTGATGCAGCTTCATCCAATTGCAAACGATTTCTTTCAATTTCCGCATAACCCTCTGAAATTTGTTTTTTGCCTTCTGCAATCTGCAATTCTCTTTCTGAGATTTCCTTCCAAGCTGCATTAAACTGATTATCTGCCTGAGCCTGTTGCTGGTCAAGCGCTGATAATTGTTCATCCAAAGCTATATTTGTTGCTTTTAACTGTCCTATCCCCACGCCAAGACTTAATAAATTATCAGGTAATACATTAAGCTGTTGCTTTTGTTCTTGAAGTTTAGTTAACTGTTCATCATAATCAGGCGCATTAGGATCCAATGCTGCAATCTGCGCATCAATCATTTTGTTTATATTATCCAATATAGGCGATAATACATTTAAAAAAGCATTCTTTGCTTTGTCTATATTTTCGTCTGCTAACATCTGTTCTTTTTGCATTTGTTCTTTAGCTGAGGACAATTTAAGATTTAATTGTTCATATTCTGGTGAAGATGAATCAATTGAAGATAATTGTTGTTCTAACTGCGATATTTGTATTTGGATCTTAGTTACCGGCAAATATGCTCCCTCAACTGAACTTATAAAATCATCCCATTCAGATTTAGGCCATGCATTTCCTAAAATAGCAGATGCCTTCTCAGCCTGTCCTAATAACATATTAAGAGTTATATTAGTTTGCGACTGTGTATCTTTTAATTGAGAACGTGCCTGTGAAATCTGGACATTAACTTGATCTTGTTGTTGAGCTAATTGATTTTTTGCTATAATAAGCTGTTGTTGGCCTTGATTAAGCTGAGCCTCAGATTCTTCCAACTGTACCTGGCCATCTTTAATCGCTGCATATCCATCCTGTATCTGCTTATAAGCTTTAGAAAATTCTTCATCAGCCTGTTTTGTCTGTTCATCAAGTTCTTTTTGTCCGTCATCAAGTTCTTGCTGCGCATCTATCAGTTCTTTTTGCGCATCTGATAATTCCTTATCAGCCTCATCAAAGTTATCATCCATTTCACGTTGTGCATCTGATAACTTATCATTTGCCTGTTTGAGTATTTCATCATAACGTGCCTGTTCTCTTTGTCCTTTTACAGTTGTTTCTATTTCATTAATTATCTCATCAACTTTATCATCATATTCATCAGAATAGCATAACATATCCTTGCTATCTGATAATGATAAATATATTGATGTATAAACATCGCTGTCTACCGACTCAGGAAGTACAAAAAATGTATAATCTGTTGTACTGGTAGATCTAAAAGATATTGACCCATATGGACTGTTAATATCCATTGGATCGGTAACAATACCTGTAATTATATATTCTGTATTAATAAAATTAGGAGTTTCTTCCTCTTGAATATCAACAGAGGTATTTATATTACTTGAATCTGTAGCAGTCTCTTTAGTTTCCTGAATATCCTCCTCTATTATTAATGTATCACCTAATGATTTCCCGCTATCAAGCATATATTCTTCCGTTACAGCAATTTCATTTGCTTTTTCCGGAAGAGAACCCTCTAATAAATATGGAATATTTAATCCATCTTTTTGAAAGGTTTTTACTTCTGCTGTTAGTTCTTTATCTTCTATTTGCGTATAAACAGTTTCACTGTAATCTCCTTGTACAGCGCTTATTCCTTCTATATTTGTTAAAGCCTTAATATCATCCTCTGTCAAACCTAAAGTAGAAACTATATTTATATCAAATAAATTTTGACTATCAAAAAACTGGTCGGCGGAATAACGCAAATCTATACATGCAGCTTTTATTCCTGTAAGCATAGTTACGCCTAAAGCTGTAATTAACAAAATAGAAACAAAGCGTTTTTTCCCTTTTATTATTGATCTCCATATATCTTTAATATAAGCTTTCGCCATATTTATCACCACTCTATCTTTGCAATAGGGGTAGGATTGTCATTACAAGTCATTTCTATAACTTTACCATTTTTAAAACGTATTAAACGATCCGCCATTGGTGCAAGTGCGGAATTGTGCGTAATCAATAAAACTGTAACATTATCTTTACGACATGTATCCTGTAATAATTGCAAAATCTGTTTGCCTGTGTCATAATCCAATGCGCCTGTAGGTTCGTCGCATAACAAAAGTTTTGGATTCTTTGCAAGCGCACGTGCTATAGATACCCTTTGCTGTTCTCCGCCCGAAAGCTGAGACGGAAAATTATTTTTTCGTTCAGCAAGCCCTACTTTATTCAATATTTCATCAGCATCTAAAGAATCATTGCAAACCTGTGCGGACAGCTCTACATTTTCCAAAGCAGTTAAATTGGGAACCAGATTATAAAACTGAAAAACAAATCCAATATCCGCCCGCCTATAACCTACCAATTGCTTTTTATTGTATTTTGTAATATCATTTCCATCTACTATAATTTGGCCGGAAGTAGGAATATCCATTCCTCCTAATATATTTAGCGCCGTAGTTTTTCCAGCTCCTGATGATCCTAGGATAACGGCAAATTCTCCTTTTTCTACAATAAAGCTGGCATCATCAAGTGCTTTAATAGAAGTATCTCCATTTGTATATTCTTTTGTTATATGATTAAATTCTATATATGACATTTTTATTATTCTCCTATATTCATAAAACAACTTGTTGACTAATTATAGTATAATAATATTTACGCATTCTATCAATAAACAATCCAATTAAAATTGTTGAGCAATTGAAAACAACATGTTGTTGTGTTATAATTATAACAAGGTGGTGTAATTATATTATGAAAAAACAACCTCAAATAACCGAACAAACTAAATTAGCTTTAAAAACTGCCTTTTGGGAATTATATACTCAAAAGCCCCTTGAAAAAATTACTATTAAAGATATAACAGATACCGCAGGATATAATCGTGGTACATTTTATTTATACTATAAAGATGTATATGATATCTTTACCCAAGTGAAAGATGAATTATTAGATAAAATTGAAGCTGTTATTCAAGAATCACTCCGTAATAATGATAGATTTGATCTTTCTGAACAGATGGCTGTTTTAGTAGAACTTATGCATACTTATAAACATTATGGTATCGTTTTATTAAGCGATCGTGGCGATCCCCGTTTTACAGCCCGTTTAAAAGAAATTATTTGGCCTTTATTAGACCGGTATTTTATAACTTCTCAAGGGTGCAATGAATATCAAATGAAAATATTGTCTGAATTTTATTTATCTGGTATCATTGCCGCTGTAACAAAATGGAACGCAGACCCTCAAATGTCCATCGACCAATTTATTTCATTCCTTGTAGAAAAGGTATTTTCAAGTGTTTCCCATTAAAACAGTTTATAATGAATAACAAATATATTTCTTTATTTTCTAAGATAATTTAAATCATCCAAAATAAAGAATTTATAATAAAGCTAAAATAAAAACGAAAATGTAAAAGCACCGTTTATGGGGGCGCCTGCGCAGCGCATCCTTTGGATGCGCTTTACGCAAAATAATTTTTTTGATATTTCAGGCTAAGTTATAAAGAGAATCTAATATTCCCTTAAATACACATCATATTTATATAGAAAATTATTTTGCATTTGGCAACCATATTTCATATGGTTGCACGCAGGCGCCCCCTTTTTGCGGTAACGCAACCAGAGATGCGATATT
>CALWVB010000131.1 GCA_944384895.1 uncultured Clostridia bacterium
AAATATGGCTGCGCGCAGGCGCCCCCCTACGGTAAAGTACACAAGCGAAAATAATTATAAATATTTTTTCTTTTATTTCTTGTTATTGTCTTTTGTATAATTTAGATTATACTATACAGCATTTTTAATTTATCTTGTATATGTTTAACTCTTGTATAAGAAAAATTTACACTGTTATAAGTTCTCTTATACTCTCTAATGCCCCTTTACCAATACCTTCAATATTTAAAAGTTCATCAATCGATTCAAATGGACCATTTAACTGCATATATTCAATTATTCTTTCACATGCTAAATCACTAATCGGTAAAGTCTTGACTAATTCATCATAAGTTGCAGTATTAATATTTATTTTTATAATTTCAGGAGGATTAGAACTATTTTCCGGTATAATACTGCTTTCATTGATAATATTGTCTTGATTTGATATATCAGATGATTGTTCTGAATCTAAATTTGATGAAGTATATGTTGATACTGATTCTAATTCAGATTCTGATGTATAAATTTCTGTATTATTATTTGATATGGTATTATTTCCATTAGAATTATAATTTTGTGTATCTTGAGAACTTATATCTGGTATACTTTGAACATTATCAACCATTGAACTAACATTTGAACTATTAATTACTGAAGAATAATTATTTGATTGAATATCTGAATCATTTGTTTCTGTCACTTTATTATTTTCTGGAATCTGTGAATTTGTATTATAATTCTTTCCTGCTGTATAAGCAATATCTTCTGTTAATGATAATTTACTATCATTATTCTGAAAACTAGCATCCAAATTATAATACCCCGTACTAATACTAAAAACTGTTGCAGTAATAAACAATAATATTCCTAACACTCCAGATACAACCATAACCTTTGTTTGAGAACTAAAAAATTTGCTGCTAAGCAGTCTAAGCTTTTCTAATACAGTAAAATTACTCTTTTCATTGTTTTCTTTCATATTATCAACTCTAATTCAAATTATTCTATTATTTTCATAATAAGATATTAAAATCTTAAAGTCAATAAAATCAAAAAGAGCGAGAATAATTACCACTCCCGCTCTTTTTATATTCACTTATACTATGCTAATATTAAATTTTTGTAAGCATGCGATACAATTTAATATATTCATTAGCAGAACGGCCCCAACTAAAATCACAATCAAGAGCACGTCTTATTAATATATCCCATTGTTCTTTATCATCATATAATGCAATAGCACGTCTAACAGCATTAAGCATATCATGGGCATTATAGCTTTTAAAAGTAAAACCATTACCGCTGCCATCGCCGCAGTCAGTTACAGAATCTTTTAATCCTCCTGTTTCTCTGACTATTGGTATTGTACCATAACGCAATGATACCATTTGTGCAAGCCCACATGGTTCACTCTTTGATGGCATAAGGAATATATCAGCACCAGCATAAATTTTATGTGCAAGTTCTGGTATGAACCCTAATACAACAGAGAATTTTTCTGGATATTTTTCTTTCATTTCTTTAAAGAAATTCTCATATGCCCAATCCCCTGCGCCTAATAATACAAATTGTACATCATTTTCTAATATTTCTTCAAAGACACATTGTACTAAATCAAGGCCTTTATGTGCAACTAGTCTTGTAACCATCGCTATTAATGGAACATCTGGTTTTATTGGCAAACCAAATCTCTCTTGTAATGCTTTTTTATTATCAGCTTTACCAGAATAATCGCTTTTAGAATAATTTTTATAAATTAAAGGGTCATGTTCTGGATCATAGTTTATTGTATCTATACCATTTAATATACCGCTTAATTTATCCGAATGATTTCTTAATATACCATCAAGGCCATGCGCAAACCATGGATCAAGTATTTCTTCAGCATAAGTCGGACTTACAGTTGATATCCAATCAGTTGATTCTATCGCGCCTTTCATAAGATTAATAGATCCATCGAATTCAACTAAACCCCTTGCACTTGGATAAATACCAAATACATCTTCAAGTATTTCCATACCATATATACCCTGATATTGTATATTGTGTATAGTAAATAATGTTTTTATATTTTCGTACCCTTCACGGTCAGAATACATAAGTCTATAATAAATTGGTACTAATGCAGTTTGCCAATCATTACAGTGTATTATATCAGGACGGAAATCTATATGTTCTATGATTTCCAGAGCAGCTCTTGAAAGAAACGCAAATCTTTCAGCATCATCATAATGGCCATATAATCCATGCCTTCTGAAATAATATTGATTATCTAAAAGATAATATATAATACCATTATGTCTAGCTTCATATATTCCACAATATTGACGTCTCCATGATACAGGTACAGAAATACTAGTAATAAATTTAAAATTTTCTCGCAACTCTTCAGGTATATCCTCATAAAGAGGCATTACTATTCTACATCCTACAAGCCTTTGTCTTATAGCTTGAGGAAGCGAGCCTGCTACATCGCCTAAACCGCCTGATGCAGCATATGGAAGAGCTTCGCTTGTTACATATAATACTTTCATAATTATACCTCTACAATTCTAATTAGGTTATACATTAATTTTATATTAATTATACAACACTATTTTTTGAAATAAATACCGGATAGGTATCATAACCCATAAGTGTACGTGCTTCTTTTATAACTACGTTTTTATCGGTTATTACATAATTAAGATTACAATTATCTCCTATATCTGAGCCTTGAATAATAATAGAATTAGAAACCTTAGCTCCTTTTCCTACTTTTACTCCCCTGAATAATACGGAGTTTTCAACTTCACCGTCAATAATACAGCCGTCGGCTATAAGACTATTGGTTACATGTGAATTAAGGCCATATACTGCTGGCATATCATCTCTAACTTTTGTATATACAGGCCTTCCTATTGGGAATAATTGTTCACGAACTTCCTGGTTTAATAAATCCATTGTTATTTTAAAATATGATTCTAATGATTGTATAACTCCTACATAAGTATCAATAGGATAAGCCATAAACTTACCACTATTTAAATTAGCCTGAATACAATCGCGAAGGAAACTCATTCTGCTTCTGGTTATAGCATTTTCGATTATTCTAATAAGATATTGCTTTTTAACCACATATATATTAAGTCCAAAATTACAGCTTCCTTCTATAGGAGGATCTATATCAATATTAGTAATTTTACCTGTGCTGTCCAGGCTCAAAACCATATTATCTTTTCTTTTCTTTGGTAATTTATCATATTTATAAGCAATTGTAACATCATTATTCTCTTCTACATGCTTACGAATAATAGGACTATAATCAATATTTGCAATAATGTCGCAATCAGCCATTAATACATGATTTTCATTGCAATGATAAAGAAAATCAAATATTCCTTTTAATGCTTCAACTCTATCATGATAAAGTGCATTACCCTGGCCAAATGGAGGAAGTATTATAAGGCCGTCACGTTTACGGGACAAATCCCATGCTTTACCTGATCCTAAATGATCCATTAACGATTGATAATTAGATTTTGTTATTACTCCAACCTTTGTTATACCGGAATTTACCATACTTGATAAAGAAAAATCAATAAAACGATAACGTCCGCCAAATGGAACGGATGCCATTGTTCTGATCCCTGTTAATTCATGTATCTGTTCGTCATGCATATTTGCAAATATTAAACCTACAACATCGTTTCCTCTCATGATCTTTATCCCCCCTTATATATCCTTATCAATCATTTCTTTAGGCGCAACAACGGCATTAGAACTTACAGTAACACCATCACCAACTACTGCAACGCCCCAATCGTCTATATTATCCATATCTTCTGGGCGCTTTCCAATTACTGCCCCTGATTTTACTGTTACATTTTCTGATATTATAGCATATTGAACTATTGCACCTTCTTCTATAACAGAACCAGGCATTACAATAGAATCACGCACAATAGCGTTTTGCGCTACAGTGACACCGGAAAATATTACTGAAAAATCAATTGTTCCATAAATATTACATCCTTCAGTTATTATAGAATTCTGAACATTTGCAGTTGATGCAATATAATGAGGCGGCATTCCTTGATTGCGGCCATATATGCGCCAAGATGTATCAGAAAGATCCAGTTCTACATTCGGATCAAGAAGGTCCATATTAGCTTCCCATAATGAATCTATAGTACCTACGTCTTTCCAATAGCCTTCGAACGGATAAGCAAACATACGTTCTCCTGCGTTTAACATTGCCGGAAGAATATTTTTACCAAAATCATTTGATGAGTTAGGATCAGCTTCATCTTCTTCAAGATATTTTTTAAGTTTTTTCCAATTAAAAATATATATACCCATAGATGCCTTATTACTCTTAGGCACAGCTGGTTTTTCATCAAATTCATAAATAGAGTTATCCGGATTTGTATTTAATATTCCAAAACGTGAAGCTTCTTCCATAGGTACTTCAAGTACAGCTATAGTACAATCAGCATTATTATCCTTATGGTATGCAAGCATTTTTGAATAATCCATCTTATATATATGGTCACCGGATAATACAACTACATAATCCGGGTCATATCTTTCAATATAAGCTGTATTTTGATAAATAGCATTTGCAGTGCCTTTATACCAGTCTCCGCCTTTACTGCGCTGATATGGAGGCAATACTCTTACCCCACCATGCATACTGTCTAAATCCCAAGGCTGGCCATTGCCAATATATTCATTTAATACTAATGGCTGGTATTGTGTTAATACACCAACTGTTTCAATACCAGAATTGACACAGTTGGATAATGGAAAATCAATGATGCGATATTTGCCGCCATATGGTACGGCTGGTTTAGCTAAACCTTTGGTAAGCACCCCCAAGCGGCTACCTTGCCCGCCGGCCAAAAGCATAGCTACACATTCCTGTTTACGAAACATAAAAATATCCTCCTTTTTGCACCGGTATAACTCATATTCATCAAATATTAATCATACAAAATTTTAACAAATATGTACAAAATGATTAGGTATTATCTAATACAGATATATTTTACCAACTTTATTGTAAGATTTCAAGTGTTTTTTGTTAAAACATCCGGAAATACAATAAAATATTTTCTATAAAATTGGTATCATTGCACAAATATTTGTTATTATCATTGTGTGAAATATTCCAATATAAGTATATTTATCCCTTTTTAATCTATTTTTACACGTTTTCCATGAATTTTTTACAATTTTTTCAAAATATCTTTTCAGTAAAAATATACAAAAAAATAATGGACTGTTAACAACAGTCCATTATTAAAAACATATTATTTATCTGTTTCATTTCTAAGTTCAACACGCCTGATTTTTCCACTTATAGTTTTAGGTAATTCATCAACAAATTCAACTATTCTTGGATATTTATAAGGCGCTGTTTGTCTTTTAACATGATCTTGCAATTCTTTCTTTAATTCTTCAGATGGCGTATATCCCTTTGCTAAAACAATAGTTGCTTTAACAACCTGGCCTCTGATTGGATGCGGCACACCTGTGATAGCACATTCCAATACCGATGGATGTTCCATTAATACGCTTTCGATTTCAAACGGCCCAATTCTATATCCTGATGACTTGATAATATCATCTGTACGGCCAACATACCAATAATAACCGTCTTCATCCTTCCATGCTGTATCCCCTGTATGATATAATCCATCATGCCAGGCTTTATTTGTAAGCTCTTCATTACGGTTATAACACATAAATAATCCCATTGGTGGATTATTACGATCTGCTCTTACAACAATTTCGCCTACAGTACCAGGATCAACAGATTTTCCATCAGGATCAACTATATCTACATCATATTGAGGAGACGGTTTACCCATGGAGCCTGGTTTTGGTTCCATACCTACTACATTTACTATAACAAGAGTAGTTTCTGTCTGACCAAATCCTTCCATAAGCTTAATACCAGTGGCTTCATAAAATTGTTTATATACTTCCGGATTAAGAGCTTCCCCCGCTATTGTCGCATATTTAAGCGATGATAAATCATATTTAGAAAGATCTTCTTTAATAAAGAATCTGAACATTGTAGGCGGTGCACAGAATGTTGTGATATTATATTTTTTAAATAATGGCAAGATTGCAGACGGTTCAAATTTCTCAAAATCATATACAAAGATCGCTGATTCCATAAGCCATTGTCCATATAATTTACCCCAAGCAGCTTTGCCCCATCCGGTATCGGAAATTGTAAGATGAAGACCTTCGCCTGCTTTGATATTATGCCAATGTTTTGCAGTTAAAATATGTGCTAGACCATAACCATGATTATGTTGTACCATTTTTGGATATCCGCTTGTACCGGATGTAAAGAACATAAGAATAGGTTCGGTCAGTTTTGTATCAATACGTTCTAATTTATCTGATGCAGCTTCAAGTTCATCATCAAAATTAAGCCATCCTTCACGATTCCCATGCGTTACCATTTTAACTTTTACAGTTGGGCATTCCGGCAACGATTCTTCTACATGCTCACATACTCCATCTTCAGCTGTACATATAATTGCTACACAATCGGCTGAATTAAAACGGTATACATAATCTTTCTTTGTAAGTAAATGAGTTGCAGGGATAGTAACTGCGCCAATTTTATGTAAGCCTAATATAGCAAACCAATATTGATAATGCCTTTTTAAAACAAGCATAACATTATCGCCTTTTTTTATGCCTGCTTTTAAAAATGCATTAGCTGCTCTATTGCTATATTCACTCATTTGTTTAAAAGTAAAAATATGTTCTTCACCTTCTGGATTACACCATACCATAGCAACTTTATCCGGTTCATTCTTTGCTATTTCATCAATACAATCATATCCAAAATTAAAGTTATCAGGTGCATTAACTTTAAAATCTATTAAGATGCCATTTTCATCATATTTTTCTTTTACAAATCTCTCATTTAAATTAAGCATTACTTATTACCTCCCTGTTTAGGCATTACAAATGCGAGAAATACACATTTTTCTCCATTTACAGCAATCATACCATGCGGTTTGGATGAATCATAATAAATAGCGTCGCCTGCATTTAATACTTGAAAATGTCCATTAATATCAACTTTAAGACTGCCGCTTAAAATATAATCAAATTCCTGGCCTTCATGTGATGAAAGATGAATAGGTGCATTTTGTTCTTCTTCAGAATAAGGAGCTTCTACAAGAAATGGTTCAGCTATTTTATTTTTAAAATTAAATGCAAGATGATCATATTTAAAACCTGCACGGCGTTTTGAAGCTAAACCATTTCCTTTTCTTACAACAGTAAATTCAGTAAGATGAGGATTTTCGCCTGTCATAAGTTCAATAATATCAACGCCAAATTTTTTAGCGCAGTTACTTAAAAATGTTACGCTGAAATCTTTTGTCCCTGATTCATACTGTAAATATTCTTCAACTGATATAGATGCAGCTTCAGCCATTTCTTCAACTGTAAAATCACATATTTCACGTAATCCCTTAATTCGTTCAGCAATTTCTGTTAATCTTGTTTCCATTGATAAATAACCTCCTTGATAATATTTAGCTATATAAATAAAAAAGCCCGCCCCAATCAAATGGGACGAGTTACAATTACCCGCGGTACCACCCATATTGATGCATAAAACATGCACCCTCTCATAAGACTCTAACAAGCCTCCGGCTTTAACGCAGCCCTACGTGAACGCCTACTTACAAATATAATAAATTATTTGTTTTCAGGTTCCCGCTCAGGAGTGATAGGATAATAAAGCTTTATGCTGTTTTACACCAACCAACAGCTCTCTGTGATAAAGGAAATTTATTTCCCGTCTCCATCATCGCGTTGGATGTATTATAACTCCTGAGTAAAATAAAGTCAATAGGTATTTTAATAAAAATATCAATAAATTGCTTTTCCTAAGATAATTTAAATCACTAAAAACAAAAAATAAATAATAAAACATTAATAAAAAAGCAACAGATAATGTAAAAGTACCGTTTATTGGGGCGCCTGCGCAGCGCATCCTTTGGATGCGCTTTACGCAAAATAATTTCTTAAATATTCAGACTGAGTTAATAAGGAAAACTAAAATTATCTTAAATACACATCATCTTTATTTAGCAAATTATTTTGCATTTGGCAACCATATTTCATA
>CALWVB010000132.1 GCA_944384895.1 uncultured Clostridia bacterium
AATCTTATAGCTAGCTTAATCGGGGGGCGCCCACGGAGTGCATCCTTTGATGCACTCTATGAATATATTTCATATGAAATATATTCATAGGGCGGCTAAAGCCGCCCCGTGGGCGCCCCCCTTGCTCCTTAATACACACTAATATTTTCTATGTAATTTAGGATAATATTATAAATAAAACATATTTTCTTAAAGTATTGTTTTAATCTGTAAATATGAGGTGTTTGCTATTAATATTGTTATATCAATAATTGCGGCAATCATTGTATTTTCCCTATTAATATTTTTCCATGAATTAGGTCATTTTACCTTTGCTAAAATATTTAAAGTTAAAGTAACCGAATTTGCAATCGGTATGGGGCCAAGATTATTTAAATTTCAAAAGGGTGAAACCACCTATTCAATCCGTGCCTTTCCATTTGGCGGTTTCTGCGCTATGGAAGGTGAAGATGAAGACAGTACCGATGAACGAGCTTTTTGTAATGCGGCTGTATGGAAACGTTTTATAATAACTGCAGCCGGCGCTATAGTTAATCTGATAATTGGTTTTATTATAATTATTATAATGACACTCCCTGATCAATTATTAGCTACGACTACAATTGACGAATTTAAAGAAGGCGCTGTATCTTCATCATATGGCCTTCAAAGCGGCGATAGAATAACATCTATCAACGGTACAGCTGTATTTGTAGATACTGATATCAGTTTTAATATGGCGCGCGACCGCGATGGTATTATGGATATAGGTGTTGAACGTAATGGTGAAAAGCTTGTTATAGAAGACGTTCAATTCCAAACTACTCAGGTTGAAGGTATGAATGTGCCAGTAATCGATTTCTGGGTATACGGTGAAGAAAAAACTGTTCTATCAGTATTAAAACATTCCTTTTTGCGAACTGTATCAATCGCGCGACTTGTTTGGTTATCACTATTTGATTTGATTACAGGTAATGTGGGATTAGAAAGCGTTGCCGGACCTGTTGGTACTATGTCGGTTATAGGTGAAGCTGCATCTAATGCGGTAACTACCTTTAGCGTTGATAATATAATGGTATTTCTTAATATTATCGCGCTTATCAGCGTAAACCTCGGCGTATTTAATTTACTGCCTATCCCTGCGCTCGACGGCGCACGGCTTGTATTTTTAATTATAGAAGGTATACGCCGTAAACCTGTAAATCCAAAATATGAAGGTTATGTGCATATGGCCGGTTTAGCAGTATTACTGTTATTTATGGTATTTGTAACCTTTTCTGATATACGCCGGCTTATTACTGGAGGGTAAATATTTAAATATGTCTAAAGTTGTTACTGTTGGCAATATAAAAATGGGCGGTAATAATCCTATTACCGTCCAATCTATGCTTAATAAACCTGCGCATGATATTGAAGGTAATATTAAACAGGCAATTGAGCTCCAAAATGCCGGATGCGATATTATCCGCGCCGCTGTGCCTGATATGCAGTCGGTTAAATTAATCAGCGCATTAAAGCAAGCTGTTAAAACCCCTATTGTCGCTGATATCCACTTTGATTACCGTTTAGCTATAGAATCAGTCAATGCCGGCGCGGATAAAATAAGAATTAATCCGGGAAATATCGGCGGTGAAGATAGGGTAAAAGCTGTAGCTGCGGCATGTGCTAATAAAAATATTCCAATTCGTATCGGAGTAAATTCCGGTTCATTGGAAAAAAATATCCTCGCAAAATATAACGGAATAACAGCTGAAGGTATGCGCGACAGCGCTCTTTATCATGCTTCACTTTTGGAAAAATTTGATTTTGATAATATTGTTATATCAATAAAATCATCCAATGTTGAGACTATGGTAAAGGCCTACCGCCTTACTTCTCAAAGCTGTGATTATCCTCTTCATCTTGGCGTTACCGAAGCTGGAACCGAACGTATGGGCCTTATTAAATCTTCAATTGGTATCGGCAGCCTGCTTTTAGATGGTATAGGAGATACTATCCGCGTTTCTTTGACAGCTGATCCAGTTAAAGAGGTATACGCCGGTATTGATATATTAAAAGCAGTTGGGCTTTATAATAAAGGCGTTAACATAGTATCCTGTCCTACGTGTGGAAGAACAAAGATTGATCTTATAAAGTTAGCAGGACAGGTAGAAGACGCTCTTCGTGATTGTGATAAAAATATCAAAGTAGCGGTTATGGGATGCGCTGTAAACGGTCCAGGCGAAGCGCGTGATGCTGATATCGGTATTGCTGGAGGAGATAACTGCGGGCTTATTTTTAAAAAGGGCGAGATTATTAAAAAAGTACCTCAGGATAAATTATTAGAAGAACTTTTATTGCAAATTAATGAGTTATAAATTTTAAAATATAAAAAACAAGCATTCTTTATTGGAGAAACTTATTAAATTATGGGAAACAAAAATTGTTTAGGAGATTTATTTGCTCCTTTTATAAATCCATCCAGCCTTGATGAAAATATATGTCAGGGCGAAGTATTAAATATACATATAAATAAACATAAAAAAAGCATGGAAATTAATATGATATTCCCATGCTTTCTTGATGTGGAAAAAATTACTCATCTGGAAAAATTAATCGCATCAAATTTATACTTATCATTTTGTAAAATTAATCCATGTTTTGACAGCGCCTGTATTACCAAAGAAAACTGGCCTTTAATATGCTGTTATCTTAAACGTGATAATGCTTTATTTAATGGATATCTAGATAATTCTGAAATAACACTTGATGGTGATAATATTTCTTTATGTCTTAAAAATGGCGGAGAATGTTTCTTAAATCCAGAAAATCAATTAAATCCGGTTGAAGAAGGATTAAAAAAATTATTTAATAAAAAATATTATATTAATTTTAGCGGTACAACTGAAATAGATGAAGAAACTGTCGCACAATTAACGCCGGATATAGATATCCCTCCTGCACCTGTATCCTCGGCTTCTAACCCGCACAAGACATCATCTACGCAAAATCCTGGCGAACATATCACAGTTTCTGAATCACCTTATTATGATTGCTCTTCAGCCCGTCTTATATTTGGTAAAAGCAAAGGTTTACAGTCGGTACCTATCCCATTAAATGAAATAAATCCAGATCATATCAACGCTACAGTATGGGGTAAAATATTTAGTCTTAATCGAAGGGTAAGCAAAGATGGTAAAACTGATATAATATCGCTTAATATAACTGATAAAAAAGGTTCTGTATCTGCAAAAATAATAGCACCGAAGACAAAAACGAAATCTTTAGATGAATTAAAAGATGGTTTATGTATTTTAGTTTCAGGCGAATATTCATTTGATAGTTTTGATAGAGAATACACTCTTCGCATTAAAGATTTAGCCGTTATAAATCCAATTGAACGGATGGATAATGCTGAAGTCAAACGTGTTGAACTGCATATGCATACAAATATGTCGCAAATGGATGGTATGACTCCAACCAGCAAACTGGTTGAACGTGCGGCTTCATGGGGCCATAAAGCTATAGCAATTACTGACCATGGGGTTGTACAAGCCTTCCCAGATGCTGCAAAAGCTGCGGGAGGTTTACATAAAAAAGGCAAAGATATTAAAATAATCTATGGAACGGAAGCTTATTTTGTAAATGATTTAGTTCCTGCTGTAATCGGTAATGCAGACGCTAAATTTTCTGAAGAAATCATCGTTTTCGATTTGGAAACAACCGGGCTTAACCCCAAATTTGAGCGTATTACTGAAATAGGCGCAGTAAGAATAAAAAATGGAGAAATCATCGATAGCTTTGATACTTTTATTAATCCGCAAATGCCTATCCCGCTCAAAATTCAACAGCTAACCAGTATAACTGATGCCATGGTGGCTGATGCTCCTCTTGAAAATGATGCTCTAAATGATTTTATAAAATATTGCGGCGATTGCCGTATTTTAAGCGCGCATAACGCGACATTTGATATGTCATTTTTATGCGCGGCGCTTGAACGTAACAATATTGACATACAGTTTACATCTATCGACACTCTTCCTATATGCCGTTCTGTATTCCCTGAATTAAAAAACCATAAACTGAATATCATCGCAGAACATCTCAATGTAAATCAACTTCATCATCACAGAGCAAGCGATGACGCCAGGGTATTAGGTGAAATATTAATAAAGCTGTTTGAAATTATACAGGATAAAACCGGTGAATTTCATGTAGCCGGTATTAATACAGCGCTTGCAAAATTAAATCCGCAAAAATCCGATAGAATGTATCATATGATAATACTCGCAAAAAATTATGTTGGGCTTAAAAATTTATATAAGCTTGTATCCAAAGCACATCTTGAACATTATAAAAAACGTCCAAGAATACCTAAATCAGTATTATTAGAGCATCGTGAAGGGCTTATTATAGGCAGCGCATGTGAAGCCGGCGAATTATACAGGGCAGTTGCTGCAGGCAAACCCTGGCAGGAATTATGCGATATTGCAAATTTTTATGATTATTTGGAAATACAGCCTTTAGGAAATAATGAATTTATGATAGCTGACGGTACGGTAAAAAGCAAATATGATCTTATGGAGCATAATAAAACCATATGCCGTTTAGGTGAAAAATTAAATAAACCGGTTGTAGCAACCTGCGACGTTCATTTTCTTGACCCAGAAGATGCAAAATTCCGTGCTATTTTAATGGCAAGCCAAGGCTTTAAAGACGCTGATAATCAGGCTCCCCTCTTTTTGCGGACTACAGAAGAAATGCTTAAAGAATTTACCTATTTGGGTGAACAAAAAGCATATGAAGTTGTTGTAGAAAATACTAATAAAATTGCCGATATGGTTGAAGATATCATCCCTGTACCAAAAGGAACATATCCTCCTACAATCGAAGGAGCTGGAGAACAGCTTACAAATATCTGCTGGACAAAAGCAAAAGAATTATATGGCGATTCTGTCCCTGAAATAGTAAAAGCGAGATTGGACAGAGAATTAAAGCCTATTAAAGAATTTGGTTTTGACGTTATGTATATGATAGCGCAAAAACTTGTTGCCCGTTCTAATGAATGCGGTTATTTGGTAGGTTCCAGGGGATCAGTAGGTTCTTCATTTGTCGCTACTATGGCGGGAATATCGGAGGTTAATCCCCTATCGCCGCATTACCGCTGTCCAAAATGTAAGCACAGCGAATTTATTACAGACGGATCTTATGGTTCTGGATTTGACTTGCCGGCTAAAAACTGTCCCGAATGCGGTGAATTTATGGACAGAGACGGACATGAAATCCCGTTTGAAACCTTCCTTGGCTTTAACGGTGATAAAGCTCCTGATATTGACCTTAATTTTGCCGGAGAATATCAGGCTATGGCGCAAAAACATACAGAAGAATTATTCGGACGCGACCATGTTTTCCGTGCGGGTACTATATCAACTGTTGCAGAAAAAACCGCTTATGGTTATGTATTAAAATATGCTGAAGAACGCGGTATAGTATACAGCAAAGCGGAAATAGAACGGTTAAAACAGGGTTGTATGGGTGTAAAACGCACCACAGGCCAGCATCCAGGCGGTATGGTTGTTGTGCCTCAGGATCATGATGTATCTGACTTTACTCCGGTCCAGCATCCGGCTGATGATACCGGCTCTGATATAATAACTACACACTTTGATTTCCATTCTATTCATGATACCATATTAAAACTTGATAATTTAGGACATATCGTTCCTAATATATATAAATATCTTGAGGATTTTTCCGGTATACCTGTTATGTCGGTATCCATGAGCGATCCGGAAGTTATGAAATTATTTACTTCACCTGAACCATTAGGCGTTACAGAAGAAGATATAGACTGTAAAACCGGTTCATTGGCATTACCGGAAATGGGGACTCCATTTGTCCGCCAGATGCTTGTAGAAGCCCAGCCAAAGACTTTTACCGACCTTGTCCAGATATCCGGCCTGTCTCATGGTACAGACGTATGGTTAGGTAATGCCCAGGAGCTTATTAAAAATGGTACATGTACTATATCTAACGTTATCGGTACCCGTGACAGTATTATGACCTATTTGATGCATAAAGGATTGGAACCTCTTATGGCATTTAAAATTATGGAAATAGTTCGTAAAGGTAATGCTACCAAACTTCTTACTGAGGAACATTTTGAGGCTATGAAAAAATGCAATGTACCTCAATGGTATATTGATTCATGTATGAAAATTAAATATATGTTCCCTAAAGCTCACGCAGCGGCTTATGTTACTGCTGCACTTCGTATGGGATGGTATAAAGTGCATAAACCTGTGGAATTTTATGCGGCATATTTTACAGCCAGAGGCGATGATTTTGACGCTGAAGCGGCTATTGGCGGAATAGATGCTGTAAAACAGCATATGCTTCAGATTAAACAAAAAGGTAAAGAAGCTACAGCTAAAGAAAACGATACATATGATATGCTGCAAATTATCCGTGAGATGATAGCGCGTGGGATAAAAGTTTTACCAGTTGATTTATATAAATCAGACGCCTATAAATATTTAGTGGAAGACGGTGCATTACGGCTCCCATTTGGTTCTTTAAAAGGCTTAGGACCTTCCGCTGCAAAAAATTTATATGAATCGGCACAGAATTATAAATTTATATCCCGTGAAGATTTAGCGGTACGTTCAGGCGCCTCAAAAACTGTTATGGAAACTTTAGCCCAGGCCGGAGTACTTGACGGTTTACCGGACAGCAGCCAGATGTCTTTTTTCTAATATTTTTACAAAATGCATATATCATACATAATTTAAATCACTCAAAACAAAAAAATAAATAATAAAACTAAAATAAATAAAACAACCGATAATAAAAAAGTACCGTTTACAGGGGGCGCCTGCGAAGCGCATCCTTTGGATGCGCTGGGACGCAAAATAATATAAGAATATGCATGTCCGGGTCAAAAAAAGAAAACAAGTATGCCTAAAATATAAAGAATATTTATACAGCTTATTATTTTGCGTAAAGCAGCCATATTTCATATGGCTGCGCGCAGGCGCCCCCTTTAAGGGATCGGTACCAGGAATGG
>CALWVB010000133.1 GCA_944384895.1 uncultured Clostridia bacterium
CTCAAGGCGGATAGGGCAAATGCCTTATCCGCTTTGCTTAGTTTTTTATAATTAGTTTTAATTACAGAGCTGCAGCAACAGAACCCAATACAGTTTTAAGCTTATGAGAAACAATTTCTTTAACAGCAGCACGTGCTGGAGAAAGATATTGTCTTGGATCAAAGTGTGATGGATTTTCCATTAAATATTTACGAATAGAAGCAGTCATAGCAAGACGAATATCAGAGTCAACATTAATCTTACATACAGCCATCTTTGCAGCCTGACGGAGCATATCTTCAGGGATACCAATAGCGTCTGGCATAGCTCCACCATATTCATTGATCATTTTTACATATTCAGGCATAACAGAAGATGCGCCATGAAGTACGATTGGGAAGTTAGGAAGTCTTTTTCCAACTTCTTCAAGAATATCAAAACGGAGTTGTGGTTTTTGGCCTGGTTTAAATTTATATGCACCATGGCTTGTACCAATAGCGATAGCAAGTGAATCAACGCCTGTACGTTCTACGAAATCCTGAACTTGTGCAGGATCTGTAAAGCTTGCATTTTCAGCAGATACGTTAACATCATCTTCAATACCAGCTAATTGGCCTAATTCACCTTCAACTGTTACATTGAATTGATGTGCATATTCAACTACTTTACGGGTAAGAGCAACGTTATCTTCATATGCGTGATGAGAACCATCAATCATAACAGAAGTAAAGCCGCCGTCTATACAGCTTTTACAAATTTCAAAATCAGCGCCATGGTCAAGATGAAGAGCAAGTGGAAGTTCTGTTACTTCTACAGCAGCTTCAACCATTTTTTTAAGATAAACTGGATTAGCATATTTACGTGCTCCGGCAGATACCTGGAGAATAACCGGAGAATTAAGCTCACGAGCTGCTTCGGTTATACCTTGAACAATTTCCATATTGTTTACATTGAAAGCACCAATAGCATATCCGCCAGCATAAGCTTTTTTGAACATTTCAATTGTGTTTACGAGAGGCATTTTAACAACACTCCTAATCTTTTGGTTTGATTTTATTATACTGCATCCGATAAAAAATATAAAGCATTTTTTGTTATTTTTTTATCATTTGCGAGTAATTCATGCGTGTATAATGAAAAAGATATTGTTGTGCTATGCCTGCATGTGCATTTAGACTAATAGGCAGGCCTTCCGGCAATAATTCAGACATAGCTCGTTTCATCCATACATCCATTGGAAAACATTCTAAACGATGCAGACCATAAAGAAGTGTGCATTCCGCGACTTTAGGACCTACTCCTTTTATAGTTTTTAATATTTCTCTTGCTTGATCAACCGGAAGTATCCTCAATTTATTAAGATCAATTTCTCCTGATGATACCTTACGCGCTGCATCTAATATATATTTAGCCCTAAAACCGCATCTTAATGGGGCAAGGTCTTTTTCTGATAAAGGCGCTAAAATATCGGCAGAAGGAAAACTATAGCCTCCTAAAGGCAATTTTTTGCCAAAGTTTTCACATAAACGCGATATTATGCCTTTTATTCTCGGTATATTATTATTTTGCGATATTATAAACGAACATAAAGCTTCCCATGGCTCTTGTGATAAAATATGTATCCCTGGGGCATATTTTGCTGCCTTGTTCATTATTTCATTGCACGAAAAACTATTACATATGGCTTCATAATCTGTTACAAGGTCAAAATATTCTCTCCATATGTTATTTACATCTTCCCTTGATGTATTATATAGCTCTAAAGTACCATTTTCGCATTTTACCCACAATTCTTTACCAAAAGCAATACCATGCCAACGTCCATCATCTTCTTTTTCCCAACGAAAACATTGGCCGCAATCTAATGTTATATCTAAATCAAGCGTATGTATATTATCAATCTTTATACATTCGCGCTCTAACGTACTAAGCATAATTTCAACTCCATTCAGTGAAATTATACCATATATGTGCCTAAATAGCAACAATTGTGGATATTAAGTAAAATAATATAAGTAAAGGTAAAATTACTTATGGTAAAGGTTTATTTTAAATAAATTAATCATAAAAAAGATGTTAAAAACATTTAACATGAAATTTTCAATCAGTATAAGGGCTTTTAAAAAAGTTTTCAACCTTTTCAACATAGTTTTCAACATATCAAGGTGAAAAGGTATAAATACTTTAAGTATATGCAAAATATTCATATAAAAAATTGCATAACAACTATATTTTAATGATATTAATACCTCTTGTTTCCATATTATAGTCTTTTTTAATCGTATATTACAGACTCCTTATCATCTTATTTTTATTATCATTAAAAAACTATATAAAAGCTTCCAGATTATTAAAATTTTTTCATTATTATTTATCTCTATATAAATACAAAACATATAACATCCTTACAATATAAATAATATTACTTTTCATAATTGCAACATATCCTTCTAAATAAGATTCTGCCGGAAAATCCGGCAGAATAATGGGGGCGCCCGTGGAGCGCATGACATGCGCTCCCTGCAAACATTCCCTTATGGCATATTCAATAAATAAACAACCCGTTATTCCTCAAGCAAATCTTTTGCAGGGGCGGCTAATATCCGCCCACGGGCGCCCCCCTATACTGTTCGGTTCATATGTTGTTGACTATATATCATTATATATGTATTAACTTTCTATCTACATAATTTCTGATATAAGTTTTAATATAAAAAGGCTGGGATACCTCTAATTCTTATCCCAGCCTTTTGTAATATTTAAGCATCTCTTTGTTGATGTTCCCTAATATTTTGTTCAATCATCATATCCTTAACTTTCATAAGTCTTGTCAGATTAGAACGTTCGCTTTCATCAAGCTTCATTGTAATATATTTTATAGTAGCCTGTAAATCAGGGATCATAACATGTTCCAGAGCATTAACACGCCTTCGTGTTTTTTCTATTTCAGCAGCTAATAACTGAGCTGATTTTTCACTTTCAGCTAAAGCTAACATATCGGGTAAAACACGCGATAAATTTAATACAGCATCGTCAAGTTCTCCGGAAGTAAACGCTAAACCATATGAATAAATATCATCGGCATTATCAGTTTTTGTTTTTATATCAAAAACCGGAATATTAACGCTCATTATATTTTTATTGCCTACCTGTAAACCAACTTGTTGTTTTGGAAGCATAAGAGCTGTTGATAACACTTCATTCTGCATAACTGAACGAGCAATAACAAAATGCTTATTAGCTTCAATTATTCCTTGTTCAACCTTCTCACGCAGCACACGATTCTTTCTGACAATTTCTAAAAATTGCCTCATAAGTTCATCGCGTTTATCTTTTAACAGCTTATGTCCTCTTACAGCCGTTATAAGGCGCTTTTTAAGCCTTGTAAGCTCCATTCTTGTGGGATTAACCCGCATTATTGCCATAGGTTATCATTCCATTCTATCGAATTCTTCCCTTAATACACTTAAAATTATAATATCATGATATTCTCCATCAATATAAACAGCCTGACGAAGACAGCCTTCCTCAATAAAACCGCATTTTTTATAACATCTTATTCCTTGTTCATTAAAGGAAAATACTCTTATTTCTATACGGTTTAAATTGAGCTGATTAAAAGCAAACTCTAATAAAAGTTTGATAGCTTCGCTTCCATAACCCAATGAACGGTATCGTTTAATACCAATTACAATACCAATCTCAGCACTTCTATTACGGTAATTAATATTCATTAAATCTATTTGTCCAATATATTCGCCTGTCTCTATATTAGCTATTATAAAAGCAGGCCCACCGTTTTCTATATTACTATCGACAAACGCTTTAGTTTTTTCATATGGATGCGGATAACTAAATATCGACGGATCAAGCATACGTGTGGTTTCATGATCATTTACCCATCCGCGTATACTCTCTATATCAGATGTTATATATTCGCGCAGCATAATTCTTTTGCCATATATTCTTGCCATAATTATATATCCTTAATATTTGTCATAATACTTATCAAGATATTCATCCTTAATTCTTTTAAGTTCTGTACGTGGCAATATTGATAAAAGTTTCCATCCTATTGTGAGAGTCTCCTCAATAGAACGGTCTGTATTATATCCTTGAGAGACATATTCCCTTTCAAATTCATCAGCAAATTTAGCATAAAGCTTATCAATATCAGTAAGAGCAGCTTCACCGAGTATTGTCATAAGTTCTTTAGCATCCTTACCACGTGCATATGCCGCAAATAACTGGTTTAATGTATTAGCATGGTCTTCCCTAGTCTTTCCTTTACCTATACCCTTATCCTTAAGACGGGATAAGGAAGGTAATACATCAATCGGAGGCATAATATTTTTCCTGTATAATTCACGGGATAATATAATCTGTCCTTCAGTAATGTATCCTGTAAGGTCAGGGATAGGATGGGTTTTATCATCTTCAGGCATTGATAATATAGGTATAAGGGTAATAGATCCATCTTTGCCTTTTAATCGTCCAGCTCTTTCATAAAGCGATGCTAAGTCGGTATACATATAACCTGGATAGCCACGCCTGCCTGGTACTTCCTTACGCGCTGCTGAAACTTCGCGCAATGCATCGGCATAATTCGTGATATCGGTTATAATAACCAAAACATGCATACCTTTTTCAAATGCAAGATATTCAGCCGCTGTTAAAGCCATACGCGGCGTTGCTATACGTTCAACAGCCGGATCGTTTGCAAGATTTATAAATAATACTGTTCTGTCTATAGCTCCAGTTCTACGGAAATCCTCTATAAAGAAGTTGGATTCTTCAAACGTTATACCAACTGCTGCGAATACAACCGCAAAGTTTTCATCCTTTCCTAAAACCTTAGCCTGCCTTGCTATTTGCGCTGCAAGGTTAGCATGAGGAAGACCAGAACCTGAGAATATAGGCAGTTTCTGTCCCCTAACAAGAGTATTAAGGCCATCTATAGCCGATATGCCTGTTTGGATAAATTCCTGCGGATAATTTCTTGCAGCCGGATTCATAGGCACACCATTAATATCAACACGGCGTTCTGGTATAATTTCAGGTCCGCCGTCTATAGGTTTGCCCATACCGTCAAATACGCGGGAAAGCATATCGCCTGATACGCCTAACTCTATACCATGGCCTAAAAACCTTACTTTTGAATCAGCTAGATTTATACCAGATGAGTTTTCAAATAATTGTACTAAAGCGTTTCCACCGTCTATTTCAAGCACACGGCAGCGGCGTATTTCACCGTTTCCCAATTCAATTTCGCCAAGCTCGTTATATGTGACATTTTCTACGCCTTTTATAAGCATCAGAGGACCTGCAACCTCTTGTATGGTTCTATATTCCTTAGGCATCAGATATCCTCCCTTGCATCAAGTAATTCTTTTATTTCATAATCAATTTGTGTCAAAATGGATTCAGCCTGAGTTCTTACATCCTTTTCTTCAACATATTTAATACGGCCGATCTTTTCCCTTACCGGTAAATCTACCAATTTATCTATATCAGCGCCTTTATTTAACGCATCTACAGCTTTATCATAGAATGTTAAAACAAGCTTCATCATAATATATTGTTTTTTCAATGATGAATAGGTATCTACATCGTTAAATGCATCCTGCATAAGGAAGTCTTCACGTATAGAACGTGCAGCTTCCATTTTTAATCTGTCTCCAGCGGACAAAGCATCCATACCGACTAATTTTACTATTTCATCAAGTTCTGCTTCTTCCTGCAGCATATGCATCATACGTGTTCTAAGCTCCATCCAGTCTGGAGCAGCATTTTTATTAAACCATTCGCCTACTGAATCAAGATAAAGCGAATAACTTGTAAGCCAGTTAATAGCGGGGAAGTGTCGTTTATATGCAAGAGACGAATCAAGGCCCCAGAAGACCTTAACAATACGTAAAGTCGCCTGCGATACCGGTTCTGATATATCGCCGCCTGGAGGAGATACCGCGCCGATTACTGACAATGCGCCTGTTCTGTTATCTGAACCTAATGTTTCAACATAACCTGCACGTTCATAAAACTGTGCAAGACGAGAACCTAAATAAGCCGGATACCCTTCTTCACCAGGCATTTCTTCCAAACGTCCGGACATTTCACGTAAAGCTTCCGCCCAACGTGATGTCGAATCAGCCATAAGCGCAACTGTATAACCCTGATCTCTAAAATATTCAGCTATTGTTATACCTGTATAAATAGAAGCTTCACGAGCTGCAACCGGCATATCAGATGTATTGGCTATAAGAACGGTACGCTGCATTAAAGATGCTCCTGTACGCGCATCTTTAAGCTCTGGAAACTCATTTAAAACGTCCGTCATCTCATTACCGCGTTCTCCGCAGCCTATATAAACAATAATATCAGCTGAAGCCCATTTTGCTAACTGGTGCTGTACAACCGTTTTACCGCTTCCAAATGGCCCCGGGATAGCTGCAACGCCTCCCTTTGCTATAGGGAATACAGTATCAATAACGCGCTGGCCTGTTAACAGAGGTATATCAAGCGGAAGTTTTTTCTTATATGGCCTTCCGCGCCGAACCGGCCATTTTTGCATTAGCTGTATATCAATTTTTTCATTATTAGCAGTTTTTACTGTAGCTACAGTATCGGTTACAGTATATTCTCCGCTTTTTATTGATACAATCTCCCCTATTATTCCTGGAGGTATCATAATTTTTTGCGTTACAACCTCAGTTTCCTGTACCGTACCGATTATATCGCCGCCTTGGACCTTATCGCCTGCTTTTGCTGTAGCGTTAAATATCCATTTTTTATTTCTATCCAGAGATGGTACTGTAACTCCTCTTTCAAGATTCGTACCAACTTTAGCCATAATTTCATCCAACGGACGCTGTATACCGTCGTATATACTTGCGATAAGACCCGGACCTAATTCAACGCTCAGAGGTGCGCCGGTTGATTCAACCGATTCGCCTGGACCTAAACCTGAGGTTTCTTCATAAACCTGTATTGACGCCTTATCGCCATGCATTTCTATAATTTCGCCTATCAGCCCATGCTTACTGACGCGCACAACGTCAAACATATTAGCGTCGCGCATACCAGTTGCAATTACAAGCGGGCCTGAGACTTTTGAAATGATTCCTTTACTATTCATTCGCATTCGCCGCCTATCAATTTTTATCGTTAAAGATGATATCCGAGCCAACAGCCCGTTCTACTGATTTTTTAACATTTGCTATGCCAATACCTAATGATCCGCCCGCTCCTGGGATAGGTATTATTGCCGGTATACGTACATCAGCATATTTGTCAATTTCAGATTCTATACCGGAAAGCATCTGTTCAGTTATATAAATTATTGCATAATCATTTGCAGCCAGTTTTCTTAATGTATGAGTCGTATCCTGCTCACTATCAACCGGAAATATATCAAGGCCAAGCGCTGCATAACCGCATATACTGTCATAATCGCCTATTACGCCTATTTTATACATACATCTCACGCAGCCTTTCTCTTATAGTTTCCTGCGGGAGATTATTATGCTTGCCTGATAATATAATCCTAACCGCTTTTATTTCCGTTTCCCTAGCCAATATATATGCAATAAGCGGCGATATACCAAAAGCTGTCATCTTTGCCGACTGAATATATTTTATAATTTCATCATCACACCATTTTTCAAATGCTGATGTAGAACTACTTAATAATTGTGCTGCATCAGAATATTTTGTATGAGAAATATATTCAATAAAATCGTGCTCCCCGGCTACTGCAGCCTTTGCCATATCGTCAATATCCAATGTATCGCAAGCTGCTAGAGTTCTTTTAATAAATTCAAGGTTCTTTTTAGTCTTACATGCTCTATATGCCGCTTTTATATCTGCAGTAGCGCACATTAATTCGGCTAAACCCTTTAAAAATTCATCATTAGAATCTTTTCCAGCTTTTATTATAGATTCAAGCGTAGCTTTATCTATTATTATGTCGCACAATTGGCCGTCGCCCGTTTGCATAAGAACTTCATAAGCTTCTTTTGCTGTGTCTCTTAAAAGTTCCGGAAGCTTATCAAACTTTTTTTCTTTTATATTATTTATAATTTCATCAATATCAATTGTATTTGGATGAAGATAATATTGTGGAAAATCTTTTTGTAAAAGAGCGCTTTTTATCGCAACTTTTAAATTATGAAAATCATTTTTATATAAAAGCATATTAAACATTAAAGGATCCGGAGCGCTTTCTTTTATTAATATCCATGTTTTTTCCAGTTCTTTACTTAACATACTTTCGAAATTATTTTCATTAATATTATCATTTTCCCATCCTTTATCTCCTAAAGCCCGTAACGAATCTTTTATTGTACGCGCTGAAATCAATGAATCCAAATCAGCTTTAGTAAGCAATCGCAATTCATTTGCCCTTATTCGAGCCACAGCATATGCATAATCAGTATCGCGCAATGCATTTCACTCCTTTATCACAAAATTTCTGTCATACTATTATTTTTTTAATATACTTTTAAAATTTTTTATTATTCAAAAATAATAGCAGAGATTTTATCACGGAGTATATCATTTTGCGCTTTAAATAAGGCATTAAACGAACAATTTTCTTCTATACCGCCATAAACCAATATAAACCCAGCATCTATATTATAAGGTTTAGACGAGATTTTAAGTGTACCTTGTTTTAATTGTTCATTTAATTTTGTTTCATAATCCTTTGGTATCCTTTTAAGATCTTTTGATGAAAAATACATTTCTCCATCACCATTATGCGCATATTGCATAACAAGCCTTGTGATTATTATAAAATAATCATTATCATCTAAAGATACCATACGGCGATATGCTTCTTTTAAAACAGAATCTATAATTTGACCTTTTGTTTCTAATATTTTTTTGCGTCCTTCAAGATGAGCGGAAGATTCAGAAAAACGTATAGCTGCATCAGCTTTTTTTCTGCCCTCTTCTATTATTCCCTGTGCATCAGATTTACTTTGTTCCTCTGTTTGCTGAATAATCTTTTTTGCATTATCTGAAGCTTTGGAAATAATATTATCGGCCTTTAATTTTGCTTCATCTAAAATCTTCTCTTTTATTTTGTCCAGACCATTCATTTATAAATTGCTCCTTTTATCGCTGTATTTAAAGGCATATATAATAAACCTCTAATTTATATCAGCTTTTTATTATTGGGCCGGAATAAATACAACGGCAAGGATTGATACAACGAATGCTAACAAGGCATAGAATTCAACAAGAGTTGCTGAAACAATAGCTTTACCGGATTCACCAGGACGTTTAGCTACAAGTGAAATACCGGAAGCCGCAACTTTTCCTTGGGAAATAGCTGAAAATAATCCTCCGAATGCAACCGGCATGCATGCGCCAAAATACATAAGTCCACTTTCTATTGATAATGTTGTAGTACCGCCTAAAACACCTGTAAATACTAATACAAGAAATCCTACGACAAATCCATATAATCCCTGTGTGCCTGGAAGAAGCTGCAAAACAAGTAATTTACCAAATTTAGAAGGGTCTTCAACTAAAACGCCTGACGCTGCCTGTGAAGCTATGCCAACTCCCTTTGCTGAACCTATACCTGATAAAATTACTGCTAAAGCTGCGCCCGCTATTGCAAAAAACATACCGCAATTTGAAAGAAATTCTGAAAATGTCATAATTAGTTTTCCTCCCTGAATTTTACATATTTTGTATTAACTGCAAATGGTTTAAAGGCCTTCCCTCCGCCTTCATAAAACTGTTTAAAGAACTCAACATACTGTAAACGGTTACAGTGAACATATGTTCCCAATGCATTTATACCAAGATTTATTGCATGGCCAAATACAAATATAACCGCAAAGAATATATATCCAAATATATTATTCCCCATCATAGTTCCCAATTGATTTACTACCATACCTATAGCGCCTGTTGTCAGGCATAATGCCATTAATCGGCTGTATGATAATATATCGCTTAAATAACCAGTTAAAATATTATAAATTGAACTGAATATTGAAGTTAATTTTCCAATCCCTTTAGCGCTTCTTGCTGATGTCAATACAGCTAATATAAATGCGCCAGCGGCTGTATATCCTCCAATTATACCCAACTTAGTTTCCGGCATAAGAGCTATACCTCCTGCCATTGTAAGAAGGCCAAGCAACATAATAATATGCAGCCCAGAATCGCATAAAGCGTCAATTATTTTCCCATGTTTACATAACCCATAGAATTTTGCAATTAATCCCACTATTATATGGATTACACCTACTACAAGGCTGAAAATAATAAGGGTCATCGGATCTTTTAAAGGATCCATCCATATTGCAATTGTAGCATCTGACGGCGGATTGAAAAAGTTTGTGGATATACGTGTAAATAAATCGCCAAACCAGCTTCCGAAGATCGCTCCCCAAAATATGGTTGATAATGAACAGAAAAAGAACATTCGCATTAATCGTTTAGTTTTCTGTTCAACCTTTGCTATAAATGAAAAATATCCTGATGCCAATGCCATTAATATTCCGTATCCGGCATCTGAAAGCATAAGCCCAAACAAAAGATAATAGAAAAACGCCATAAATGGATTTGGGTCTATATCTTCCGGCCCTGGCATAGAATAACTTTCTGTAAGATTTTCAACGGGATTTACAAACGAACCATTTTGAAAGGCTACCGGCGCCTGTTCATCCTCTTTTGGATTTGATACTTCTACATATACGTCATATTTATTAAGTTCATTAATAAGCTTGCCTAAACGTTTTTCCGGTATCCAGCCTTCTAACATAAATACCGATTGAGTCATTGCTAATTTTGAAATTACCTGATACTTTTCTTTTCTTAATGTGAGATAATCAATAACAAATTCAATATCATTACGTGATTTTCCCATTGCTATAATATCATTTTTACTTTGTTCTATTTTTTTAATATTTTGATTAATTTCTTTATTTAACCGCTGTATCTTTTCTTCGCATATTAAATGAGATAAAGACCATCCTGGCCTTGAAAAACCTAATTTCCTTAGCTGCCCTTCGATTTCTTCAGCACACGATTTATGCGCT
>CALWVB010000134.1 GCA_944384895.1 uncultured Clostridia bacterium
TATTTTTTGTCTATAATTATACTAGTCTTTATATTTTAAGGAGATGATCTTTTATGAAAAAAATTTTTTTAATAATTCTTTCTTGTTTTATTATAACAGCTCTATTTTCTTCATGCAGTAATAATGAACCGTTGCAATCATCTGTTAATCCATCCTCTGATCAGTCTTTGTCTTCATCCTCAGGTCCTATACAATCTTCACAAGATTCATCATATATATCTTCTTCACAAACAATATCTATTCCTACAATAAGTATGCAGATACAAAATTATGATAATGATAATATAGTTGAAATTCCAAAATTCGACGCTGATAATAATGAAGCTGCCGACCGGCTTAATTATCAAATAGCTGATGAACTGATTGATGAATATAACGAATTTACAACCAAAGCCACACAAAATGAATATATTGAAATTAAATCATATCCATTTACAGATAATAAATATATACAGGTAGTAGTAACAGAAATTGAATATCCTACCTATGCAGACCAGGGAGAAATCTATTCATATAATTATGATATATCAAATAATAAGATTATAACTTTATCTGAAGCTATGAAAAATTTTAATATAACAAACGATACTATCAGACAGGCTTTTTCTCAATATTACCAGCCGCAGGCTAATGAAGTATTAGATTCTGTTGAAGCAGAAGCTTTTCGTATAATAGGCGATAATATTCATATATATTTAGACGTATCTTTTGATAATCCTCAATCTGATGATTTCGATCTTATATACACCTATGATGTTGCTCAAAATACTTTTATCCCTTATGACGGCACATGTTTAGTAGATCCCGCTGAACCCGATGTTATGTCCCCTCCTCTTTCTTATGCTCAATCTGTAGGATAATAATTATATTACTCTCATATAGATATTTTTAAGTAATTAAATAAAATATCTGTATGGGAGTAATTTTATACTTAATCATATTATTGTTAAATTTGTATATTTTTCATATTATTTTTTTATAATATAAAACTTTTGCTGTTTTAATTACATTATGATATAATAAATATAATAAAAGGAGGTGTTTTCATGGCCAGTAAAATAATTACTATTAGCCGTGAATATGGCAGCGGTGGCAGGTTAATTGGTAAAAGTCTCGCTGATAAACTTAGTATTCCATTTTATGATAAAGAATTACTAACAATTGTCGCCAAAAGGAGTGGCTTTAATGCTGAATTCCTTGAAAAAATGGAAAATAATATGACCAATAGCCTTTTATATACTTTATCAACTGGTTTTGCAAGCGGTGGTTTTTTAGGTAAAAATGGTTTATCTTTAAACGATCAGGCATTTTTAGAACAATTCGACGTTATTCGACAGGTAGCTAAAGAAGGCCCTTGCGTTATTGTAGGACGATGTGCTGATTATGTTTTAGCCAATAACAATAATTGTATTAATGTTTTTATACATGCTGATTTAAATTCACGTATCAAACGTATTGTTAATGAATACGGGGTACCGGCTGATGAAGCAAAAAATAAAATTACAAAAATAGATAAAGGCAGAGCTAATTATTATAATCATTACACATCTCTTAAATGGGGCGACGCTAGAAATTATCATCTGTCAATTAACAGCGCAGCTATTGGTATTGATAGTACAGTAGAACTTATTATTAAATATTTAGATATTATTTAAAGAAAAATAAAAGATAAATATAAAATCTTAATATTTTATAAATTTTTCTGTTTTCTATCTTCAAATAACTAACTTTTTGCTACAATAAAGTATAAAATTATAATATTCAGGAAAGTAGCTGTAATATTTTATGAAGATAAAAGAAAAGGATAAACGAAAATTATTTTTAATTATAGGTATATCAGCAGCAGCTTTAATATTGCTTATTGTTATAATTATTTTTATTGTTAATCTATCTAATAATAATTCTCAAACAGTTCTTAAATATGAATCAAGCAGTAATAATTATTCCAGTCAAAAAAGCTCTAATGATATAAGTTCAAATATAAGGTCAGATCAAGATAGCTCAGATAGTATTTTATCATCTGATACGTCTTCTCAAGCATCTTCATCTCAAAATTCTAATCATAGTTCGCAAGAGGATAAAAATGACCCTTTAAATGGCGTCATATCTTCTGATACTAAATCCTCTAGCCCTAGCACTTCTGATACTAATGAAAAATCAACAATATTATCAGTGCCATACATAAATCAAAATAATTATCCAACTGGCTGCGAAAGCTGCAGTACCGTTATGATGCTTAATTTCTGGGATATAGATATTAGTGTAGATAATTTTATAGATAATTATTTAGATACAGGCGATATAATTTTTGACGGTGATACAATGTATGCACCTGATCCAAATAGAGCTTTTGTAGGTAATCCTAGATCTGACGATTCATATGGATGCTATGCGCCTGTAATTGTCAATTCTATTAATAAAATAATATCTGATAAAAATCTAAATTTTAATGTTCAAAATGTTTCAGGTACATCATTAAAAAATCTATGCAAAGAATACATAGATAACAATATGCCTGTTGTAGTCTGGGCAAGTATAGATATGGAACCTACTAAAACCGGTGCAAGCTGGATAATACATGATACTGGAAAAGAGTTTACCTGGACTAGACGTGAACATTGTCTTGTTTTAGTCGGTTATGACGATAATCATTATTATTTTAATGATCCATATGAAAATAACGGCGTAGTAAGTTATCCAAAGGATACATGTGAAAAAAGATATAGTGAATTATTTAAACAGGCTGTTGTTATGATTCCAAATTAAAGTGTTAAATAAGATTAAAATATACATAATATATAATAAAAGGACATATCCTTAAAGGATATGTCCTTTTATTTTTCTATCCCTATTCTTGCTGTTATACCATTACTATAAGGATGTTTTATATCATTAATTTCAGATACATAATCCGCATAATTATATAAACTCTTATCTTCGCATCTTCCTGTCAGAATAAGCTCCATGGTTGACGGTTTATTTATTATTAAATCTACTAACGTTTGCCGCTCAATTATCCCTGAATCCACAGCCGGCAAAACTTCATCCAGTATAAGCATATCATATGCATCCTGTTCAGCCATAAAAAATGCACGGTCTAGTAAACCTTTACAATAAACTGCCATATCCTTTTTTTCCTGATCATTCATGTCAAAAGTAAACTTTATATTTTCCGGACATGGAAGCAACGTAATATTTCTTAATAATGCAGCAGAATTTCTCTCACCTGAATCATTATTCTTAAGAAATTGGGCAATTAATATTTTTTTACTTCTTCCAGCAGCTCTCATAGCTAATCCAAATGCTGTTGTAGTTTTTCCTTTTCCATTTCCGCAATATATATGAGTTAATCCCACTTCCAAAAAAATCCCCTCCAAGTAATCTATAAATTATCTCATATATTTAAAAATCAAATCATTTCAAGCTCTTTAAGCCATAATGAAACCATTGCATCGCTTGGCATACGCCAATCACCGCGTTGCGATAAGCTGACTGAACCTATCTTAGGGCCATCAGGCAAACAAGAGCGTTTAAATTGATTATTAAAAAATCTTTTATAAAAGTTTTTAAGCCATTTTAATATTTCTTCATTGGTATATTCGCCGTTAAACGCAGTACAAGCGATATCATATATCCGTTTAGGTGTATATCCCCATCTTATTGCATAATAAAGGAAAAAGTCATGGAGTTGATAATCTCCCACAATATCCTCAGTTTTTTGAGCTATTTCCCCGTCTTTTGGAGGTAAAAGCTCCGGGCTTACCGGTGTATCCAGTATATCTTTAAGCACTTTACTTACTTGATGATCTTCTGTATTATCAGCATAATATTTTATAAGATGGCGTACTAAAGTTTTTGGTACCGAACAATTTACTGCATACATTGACATATGGTCTCCATTATATGTGGCCCAGCCTAAAGCAATTTCTGATAAATCAGCCGTGCCAATTACTAATCCGTTTACCATATTAGCTATATCCATTAATACCTGCGTACGTTCTCTTGCCTGGGCATTTTCATATGCTATATCTAAACTGTTATCATGCCCAATATCCTCTAAGTGTACTTTTACAGCGTTTTCTATATTAATTTCCTTTAAAGTAACACCCATTAAATTTGCAAGTGATACAGCGTTATTATAAGTTCTGCCAGTTGTACCAAAACATGGCATAGTAACCGCTATTATTCCTTTTTTATCTAAACCGGCAAGTTCATATGCTTTTAATATTACTATTAGAGCAAGGGTTGAATCAAGCCCGCCTGATAATCCTACAACTGCGTTCTTTACATTAGTATGCATTAACCGCTTTTTTAGTCCCAAAGCCTGCATCATAAGAATATCATTACATCTTTGAGATAATTCTGTTATATTTCTTGGTACAAATGGTTTTTGTTCAAATTTTCTTGTAAGTATAGCATTTTTATTATTAACATCAAATTTTATTGTTGTATATCCGGTTATGCCATCCCTTGCCATAAAAGTATTAATACGTCGGCGTTCATGAGATAATCTTAATAAATCAACATCAGCCGTTATCATACCGTTTGTATATGGTATGCTTTCATTTAATATAACTCCGTTTTCTGCTATTAAACAATGTCCGGAATATATAAGATCGGTTGTTGATTCGCCTTCACCTGCGTCTGCATATATATATGCGCATAAGGATTGGGCAGATTCCTGTGCTGTAAGCTGTCTTCTGTAATCTCTTTTTCCGATTGTTTCATTACTTGCTGATAAATTAGCTATTATTTTAGCTCCTGCTAATGCATGGCTTGCTGATGGTCTGGAAGCTGTCCATAAATCTTCACATATTTCTACTGCAAATGTAAATTCCGGATTATTATTTGATTCAAATAATAATTTTGTATGCATCATAGCTATTTTATTATTAGATAATTTTATTTCGCATGGCATATTAGGCGCTGGAGCAAAATATCTAAGCTCATAAAACTCTGTATAATTAGGTATATTGGTCTTAGGTATAAATCCTAATATTTCTCCTTTGCATATAACAGCTGCACAATTATAAAGCTTGTCATTATAACATAACGGCATACCTATTATTGATATACATTCGCATTTAGCTGTATGTTCAGCTATACAAATTATAGCTCTCATAGCTGCATCTATTAATTCTTTTTGCAAAAAAAGATCACCGCATGTATATCCTGTTATACATAATTCAGGGAATACAACCAGTGATACTCCTTTTTCATTAGATTTTATTATATTTTTAATGATATTTTCTTTATTATAATCTATATCAGCTACTTTTATATCAGGTGAAACTGCCGCTACTTTTATAAATCCATCTATCATATTTTCCTCCAGGGATTTTCATATTTATTTATGTATATTTTTTCCTGTATAATTATTATATATTATACTACCCAAATAAACCGATCTCAATACAAATTTACTGATAAAATCCAGGTTTTTTATTTTAATAATTGAAAAAGCCCCGTCGCGACCAACGACGAGGCTTTTCCATTCTCTGTATAATATGAAGACTAAGATAAAAGGCGGGCTTTAATGGGCCGCTATATTATGCGGCGCCGAAAATACAGAATCTGATAAGCATACTATAATCATCGATGTCCTCACACTCAATTGAAGCTTTAGCAATTTTGCCGCCTTCAATCAGTCTTGCTATGCCCATAAACTGGCAAAGCTTGCTTTTCAGATTCAGTCTGTCACCCTCATCAGTAACAAGGTAAACATCATGTTTACACCTATCTACCATTTCCATAAGGTTGACTGCGTTTACGTTATACAGCTCGATTACAGGTTTCATAATTCATCATCCTTTCTGAATAAAACCTTAAGCTGATGCTTAGGATATTCGAGGTAACTTAACTTTGTGTTATCTCTTTATCCATTTACTATTATACTCATAAAGAAGATTTTGTCAACGATTTTAAGCAATTTCTTTGTGGATTTTGACATGTTAATAGCATTTTGTTTTGTACAATATGCACTATAATTTCCATTTTATGTAAAATAAAGCCCTTAAATTCTTGCTTTTTAAATACTATGTAAAGTATTTTTATCAATTTATTTTACACGAATAGTTTAAATAATACAAAACAAAAATAAGTATTATACAAATTATAAGTCCATATACAAATAAAAGTTAAATCTAATTTAAGCCAAGCATATATTTAGAAAGCATAGCTAAAAGGGGGCGCCTGCGCGCCGCCATATTTACAATATGGCGGCTATATGCAAAATAATTTCTTATATAATAAGATATTGTTCTTAAGATAATATTGGTTTATATTTGCACTTTTTCCATATCATCAGCTATTATTTTGCATCCCAGCGCATCTTAAAAGATGCGCTTCGCAGGCGCCCCCCTCGTGGCTTTCTTGTAATCGGCGGGTTTGCTATTAACATAAAAAAATTTAGCTTATTATATATCCAAGATGAATCTTATTTGAAAAATATATAATTTAGTTTTATATAGCTTTGACTATTTATTTTCATACATTTACCTGTTATAATTATATCAATATATGAATTATGCAAATATAATGTATATTGCTATTATATATCAATCTATCAGGCTTGCTATTTTAAGAAATTAAACCATATCTGTCAAGCTTGTCAGTCACAAAATATCTCCTATTTTTATACTCTTATTGTCAATATGCTCTATTTTTCCCCTGATGTTGAATGCATTTATATTATTTATTAGTTTAATATAGTATAAATTTAAAAATAAATATAAAGAGGTAATTTTCTATGAAATATGTTATCCTCCTATGTGATGGTATGGCTGATTATCCAGTCAAAGAACTTGATGGTAAAACACCTATGCAATGCGCTAAAAAACCTAATATGGATAAATTAGCATCAAAAGGTATAATAGGACTTGCTAAAACTGTACCTGATGGTATGGCTCCTGGAAGTGATGTAGCTAATTTATCGGTTATGGGATATAATCCAGCCGATTGTTATACAGGTCGTTCCCCATTGGAAGCTGCCAGTATGGGATTAAATCTGAAAGGTAATGATTTAGCCTTCCGCTGTAATCTTGTCACATTATCAAATGAACCAGAATATAAAA
>CALWVB010000135.1 GCA_944384895.1 uncultured Clostridia bacterium
AATATTAAGCACAAATCTAAACCTTTTTCTTGTTTTTTGCCATACTAATTACTTGCCATATTTCATAAACACCTCCATTTATATTTGCCCTCTCTCTGCTCAACAACCTTTAATAAACCATTAGCTCCTAGACCCGTTACACGCATTTTCTCAAAACAAAACTGCCCGTTTCGTTATTAAAATAATGACAGAAATTATAAGCTTTTTTAACTCAAATAAAAAAATGCCCCTCTATATAAGGCACTCTTGTTGCATAAAAATTACCCAATGTCAAACAAAATTAACCCCATTTTATACATCCCCGCCACCATTATTCAACATAATTTCTAACTACCCAAAACCAATTAATCCCTTATTTTACAAGCTTTTTCAACACCTCATAAATTTATTTTAACTTTTTATTCCCGCCACCCCTCTTTTCGGCATTTTGTTGCACAAAAAAAAGGCCACACCTCTCTCAGTATGGCCTATTATCCCACTTCCCCTTTCTTTTATCTCAAAAAGAGGGGCAATTAAGTTTGTGTAAATCTTTATATACAAATCTAATCATCAATACAATATTTTTCTTTCCACATCTTATACATGCTCAAATAATTAGAATTTGATAATGTAGTCTTTATTCTTTGCAAAATTTCTTGTTTATATGCTTTCTCTACATTAATTTTCTCTGATTCTTCTGTTTTCGAAATTAAATCTTTCAATTCATTCATATTTATCCAAAAAGGCAAAATTTTATTACAAATTTCATCTATATCTTCGTCTTCATATTGTTCAGGAAAAATCAAATATTTAAGAATAGATTCTAATAAATTTTTATTATTTGTAATCATTCTGTCATCACTAATTTTATATATTATATCATTCCATATATTATAAGATAAGGATAAATCGATAATTTCTAATCTAACTATACTTTTGTCAAAGCCAAAACCAATTTTAGCCAAATCGCACAGGACATTAACAATAGAAATTAACCCAAATGGTCTAAATAAAAGATTTCCTCCTTCCTTAAAAGGATATAACTCTTCATCATATGATATTGGACAAAATGTATCATCAAGCATAAAATTCAACGACTCTTTTTCTAGTTGAGAAATTGGACCTCTTAAAAATAGTTCTTCAAATCTATTTTCAATTTCGTTATCTTTATTATCAGAATAAACCATAATATAATCACTTTCGTCTGGATTTAAAAACATATTAATTGGTTTTAAAGTTGCAAGAATATTCCAAAATTCATTTACAAAATCATAAAATGAATTAATTTCTGATTCATCTCTACGAAACTTTAATAGTTCTATTAAATCCTTTTTTGATTTTGGGTTAACTTTTTTTCTATTGTTATTTTCAGTATTCATATACAATTCATGATCACTTAAGTAATATTTTAATAATATTAAGTTAGAATCATATAAAGTTTGAATATTTGTAAAACTTTTTCTGTCATTTTTCGGTATTGATTTAGTCTGACTTAAAAGTAGTCGACCTTCGCTAAATAAAATGTTATTATCCATTAATCTTCTAGTAATTATTGCAACTAAATCATCTTCATCTAATAGTATTATATCTGTTTTATTTACAGGTTTAGCATATCTATTTAAAGTTGTAAATAATCGTCTAGTTCTTTTCTTCCCCTGTATCGTATTTTCATGTGCAATCAAAATAACTGGAATTGTTTGTAAGTTATAATAATTATCTCCTTCATTTTTATGTCCTCTAGTGGACTCTATAATTTTTCTTATACCCTCTACTCTATGCTGTCCATCTACAGGGAATATTTTATCTTGATCTGACAACTCTAAAATTCCCATGTCGTAATGTTCATTATTTTCATACTCAATTCTAATTTCTCTCCATTGAGGATTTCCATTATAAACTGCCAATACTAAAGAATTAAAAAACATATCACTTTGATTTTTTATATAATTAGAAATTTGTTCAACATTATTTTCCTCTAAATCCCTTTGCAATCTATCTTCAGAATTAGAACTTTCTAATCCCATTTCTTCTTTCCATTCTTTTCGAACATTCCTAGCAACCTCTTCAAACGAAAAAGCTGTGATATAATAAATCCATTGTCCAATTTTTTGTCTCATAGCTAATTTTTTCATAAATCCTCCTATATAAATGCCACTTTTAAAGCTTTTGAAATTTTAATATCAGGTATTTCGCTATTTGCTGGAGGCAATAACTTATTTATTAATTCTGCTTCTATTTCATTAATTAATGCATCCCCTGATTTATTGCCCAAATTATCTGATTTATCTAATGGCATATACCTACAGTAAATATATTCACCCCATTCTTCAAACATTTTACCAAGTTTGGGTCTATTGCATGCATTTTTGTAGTAAGACTTAATTCTGTCTCTTAGATTGTTTCCACTAGGACAATGAGCTCTGCCAACATAAATTAAAAAACTGTGATTTTCTAAAATATTAGAGTGTATATAAAAACAATAAATTCCACCCTTGTCTCTTGGCACATCCCTAATTTTATCACTTAGTTTCCCATTTATAATATATTTAAATTCTCCCCATTCTTTTCCGTTTATAAATGTTTTTAAATCATCATTAAAATCATCCCAAAAATCATGAACTAGTGGGAATCTTATCATACAATTATTTATATTATTCGCTAAGTCTATATATTTTTCCATATTTCAATCTCTTTTGCTATCCAATATATTTAATACATTCTGAATAATTAGGACGAGTGATTTCTATTTCTTTTATTTTGAGTCGTTTTATACATGCTAATAAATCTGCCAAATGTTGTTTGATATCTTTTCTATATGGCCGAGGATCCTTTACAAACACATTGTGCATATTTTTTGCAATTTCACCAAAATAAGACATTCTATTTTCCCTATTTTTTAAAAAAGATACCAGCCACTTATAGGATTTTAAATTATACAGCTCAATTGTATCAGTCAATTCTGTTGGAAAGTCTTCTGCCATCAAACACTCAATTTTTCTTTTCTTTAGTTTAAATTCACGCAATTTAATAATAATTGTATCATCTTTTGCATTAATTATCTCATTATATATTTCTTCATCTAAAATAATAGCATCTTTATACAAAGTTAAAATTTTAGCATAATCTTCTTCATTTAACTCGAAAAAAGCTGATGCTTCTTTATTTGCATTGTTCGTTATTCCAATCCCTTTATTCGTAACATTTGCTGAACCAATTATACATTTAATATGATCAAATATGTAAGTTTTTGCATGGATATCGTTGTCAATATAAATATGCCAATTATTTCTGATGCAATAATCGTATATTTCTTTATCGGTAGAACCAGAAGCAATATCTGAAGGCAAAAATCTTACCAGCAATCTTTTTTTTATATTTGGATTTATAAAAGAATCTAAAAATTTCAAAGTAGAAACTTTACAAAAAGCAGATACTATATTTACTTCTGTTTCGCATCTTGATAATTCCGACATTAATACACTTTCAATTTCATCTGACAATAAAACGTTAAAATGATTATTCATTATTTTTCTTATACTCCATTATATAATTGGTTATCCTTAAATTTATATCATACATCAAATTAGACATTACATTTGGATTATCTTGATCTAAATGTTTTATTGATTTCATAACTGCAATAATAAACAGTTCAAACGGAACCTTTTGATTTTCGTCATCCCAAATGTTTTTTACAAATTTTTCATAAAAAGGATGCTTTGCATTTAAAATAATTGATAAAGTTCCTGCTGCAAAAGAATAATCTATAAATGAATCTCTTGGAGACTTTGTATATACAGATTTTACTCTAACACCTGAATCAATAAATTGTTTAATTTGTAAATCCGTAGGAGGTTCTTCATTTTCAGCAAATAATTGGTTCTTAGCTTCCTCTATTTTTACTTCTTCAGGCAACTCTGGTCTTTCAATTTCAATGTTATTTTTTTCATCTGATGTTGTTGCAATTACAGATGCTTCATTTGGAGTTAAAATAGAAACATCTTTTGTATCCTCTCTTACCTTTGAATTTCTATTTTTCATACTTAAAATTGTTGGTATAATTTCCTCTGCTAATTGATGCCATACACTCCTTATTTCATCCCTACCAACCTCTGCCATTTCTTGCTTTGATAATGGCTTTAAATTTACATATTGTTTATTGTTTGAAATACCAAATGCTTCATCCATGTCAGATCCAAAAGATATCTCAATCCCCCACCAACGGTATTCAGGAACATTATAATAATCAAAAAAGCCAAAAGAACCAAAATCTATTTCTCTACCATTTCTAACAATTGAAATACCTGTATTATTTGTTAACCTAGTAGTTTTTCCGAATGACAGTGAACCTGGTTTTTTATCAGTCTTTAAACTCCCTTTTGAATAATATTTTTCTTTTACAACCGAATATTTAATTTTTACAATACCTTCTTTTATTTCATCATTACATTCATATTTTATTGGTAAAACAACGACGTCTGATGCATCTTTATCTGCTTTAAATACTTCAAACATTGATTCAGTGAAGCCTGTTGTTTCATCATATTTTGACGATTCATATTGATTATCTATTAACTTCTGAACATCATCTGGCATACATTCTTGACTCGGAGTCATTAGATACAATGGATCATTTGGCAATATTTTTTGGTAAGACTGACTAGTGATTTCTATCATAGATATAGTTTTTGTACCTTTAGCTAAAAAATATCTATATTTTCTACCTAAATCAGCACTCATATGATTCATACATGTATTCCACTTTTTATGATCTACTGAAGTACATTTTGTCCAAACTACGAGAGTACCATGTTCTGAAAAATCAAAAGTCCTTTCTTCGGAACTCCAATTAATAAATTTTGAATATTTATCTGGTATTGAGGCTGGAACAGGTAGAGCAATTTCATTTAAATTTTTATTTCTTATTTCATCAACATCCAGAACAACCTTTTGACAATTTTCTATTCCATTTTGCCATGAATACACTTCTACTCTATTACAAACAAAAACTGATGCTTGTGGTAATCCAACACCAAATTTCCCCATAGCGCTATTGGTTTCATCATTTTCTCCGTGATATCCTATACATAAACAATTTGCTAAAGTTTCTGTATTCATCCCAGTTCCATTATCTAGAAATGCAAAGCTTACTATTCTCTTTTCACCATTACCTGCAACTTTTTGTTCACCTAAAATAAAAATATCCTTTGCTTTAGCATCAATTGAATTATCAACTATTTCAGCAATTGCATTGTAAGTACTTTTATATCCTGAACTTTTTAAAGCATTAATAAACAGTGCTGCGTTTACGATTTTACTTTTGTTATTTTCCATATTTAACCTCTTTTCCAATAATTATCAAAATGTTTAAAAGCCGCATTTTCATTATATGCCACTAAATTTTCTTTTACGTCAATTAATAAACACGTCTTATTCCCGCCCATCTTAGGGCCTCTTAATCCTCTTCCGATCATTTGACTATAAAGAATAACTGATTTTGTTGGTCTTGTTATAAAAACGCATCTAATATTTGTCGCATCGAACCCTGTCGTTAAAATTTCATAATTGATTATAATTTTTACTTTGCCTGTTTTAAATTCATTTATAGCTCTTTTTCGATCTGTATCTACCATATCTCCATAAACTAATGAATTATTAATATTAATCATCTTTAAAAATGCAGATAATAATTTAGCATGTTGAAGGGAACAAGCAAATACTATTGTTGGGATGTTTTCTTCGGATAATCTTCGTAGTTCTTCGATTATTTTTAAATTTCGTGACTTGTTTAATGATATTTTTTTTATTAAATCATCTGAAAAATTCTCTTTGTCATTCTTTAATTCATTTCTTAACTCAGTTAGAATTTTAGGATCTACTTCATAAGTAAGAGTCTTCTTTTCCATGAATGATAAATATCCGTTATCTTGAAAATATCTTATTGGATCTTTACTCCCTTTATAATTACGAGCTTCATTCGCCGATAAGGAAATCATATTTATTTTATCAACATTTATACCTATAATATTATCAAAGCCTTCACTGAATAATAAGTTATCCTTGCTAATTTCTGTAGTCCTTCCAGGAGTCGCAGTTAAACCAATAAATTTTTTGCCAAACTCATTATTTTTTTTCATTAATTCATCTATGCATTTTTTTGTAATTTTAGCTCCAGCTTTATGAACCTCGTCAAATACAACTAAAGATGCTTTCTCTGATAACTCTTTAAATATTGCCTTACCAAACTTTTTTTGTAGCGCTTGAATAGATGTGAATAAAATTCCATTATTTAAATGTTCTGGAAAATTTACCCATCCCTTATAAATCCTTATATCAAATAAAGCTAAATGAGACCATACATTCTTAAACGTTTCATAGGCTTGCATTAATAATTCATCAGAATGGGCTATCCAAATAACAACTCCTTTATTTTTTGTAACAAAGTTCAAATAATGAGAAATAATATGCATTGTTGTTTTGGTTTTCCCTGTGCCAGTAGGCATATGGACAAGAATTTTGTATAAGTCTTTGTCTCTGTTTGATAAATCGTTTATTACTTGCTGTTTTATCATATATTGGTAGTCATATAATTCATAAAATTTACATCCACTTCTTTCAATATTTTCAACAGGATTTTCCTTCTCACTCTTCTGAAATTGGAATTCTGTATCTCCCAAATAATCTTTTATTAAATATGTATATGGTTGTCTATCTTCAAATGGAATCTTTGAGATCTTCTTGGCTAATAAAATTTGCGATTGAATATCACTATCATATTTAATGTTACAAAGATCCGCCAAATGTTTTAATAATTTTTTATCTTCCGCAGATACAATAAACTGATATCTAAACTTCTCATCCTTAAATAAAGAAAGACCATTTACTGCCAATATTATGTCAACTAGCCTACTTTTCGTTAAAGTGTTTTGCGAATCAGTCCATTCTATTAACGAGTCTTTAAGGTTACCTAATAATTCGAATAAGTACCCTTCTTCAAAATTTATCATTACTTTAATAATTTTTTCTTTATTCATTATGACATCTCCCTAATCGCATAAATTAAAGCATTAATCTCTTCTATTGTATTAAAACCACTTAAACTAACCCTTATACAACCTGCATATTCTTTATCATTAATAAAATCATGTATATATGGAGCACAATGATAGCCCGTTCTTACACAGATATCGTATTTTGAAGATAGAATTTTACCTGCTTCATCTGATGTATATCCTTCAATATTAAATGCCACTATACCTTTAGTTTCAATATTCTCTGGACAATATATTATTACATTATCAAGTTCTCTCAGTTTTGAAATTAAATAACTAGTCAACTCATGTTTTTTTATGGCAAAATTGCTATTTATTACAAAATCTATACTTTTATTTAAAGCATATATGGCAACTGAATTTAAACTGCCAGCTTCCATTCTACTAGGAAAATCTTGAGGCATACTTAAATTTAAAGAATCTGATCCTGTCCCTCCAGTTTTATATGTATCTAAAAATATTTCTGATATATTTATAAATCCTGCTATGCCAAACACACTGTATAACGATTTATGGCCAGCAAAAACGAGTAAATCTACATATTTCGAATCAACTGGATATATGCCAAATCCTTGCGCCGAATCTAATATCGTAACAGCTTTATATTTTTTAGAATATTTAAAAATTTCATTATATGGTAATTCATATCCTGTAACATTGCTTATATGGCTAATTATCACTGCCTTTGGTTTATTTATTGCCAATTCATCATTAAATTTAAAGTAATCAACACTCCAATCATTTTTATTAAAAGGAATTAGCCTTATATCTACACCACATTTATAAAGTGTTCTAACAATAGAATTATGTTCAAAAGGAGAAACATAAACTTTATCTCCTTTGTTTAATTCTAATCCATTTATTATCATATTTAATGATTCTGTTGCGGAAGAAGTAAATACTACTTGATTAGGATTTGCTTTGATAATATTAGCAACCTTTTCTCTTGTATCTGTAATCATCTTAAACGTATTAGTTGCAGCATTATAACTGCCTCTTCCCGCGTTAAATGCAAAATTTTTCATTCCTTCATTTACTGCATCATATACGCAATCAGGCTTTGGAAATGTCGTCGCTGCATTATCAAAGTATATCATTTTATCCTCCTAATTTATTAAATCCTTAAGTATTTTTTTTATTATAGATGCTTTTTCTTCATTACTCAATGAAGAGCCATATTCTTCTATAACTTCCGTTAAATTTGAATAAAGAGTTTTTCCAAGTTGACTAATTTTAACCATAGATTTATTATCATCATAATCTTGCTTTGAGATTGAACTTTCACTATAATTATAAACTTTGTTAATGAAACTTTCTAATACTGACATAAACTCCGTTTCTCTTTTTGAATTCCAATCATCTACTGTACAATTGCATAAAGCGTACGACAACAAATTGATTGCATCCTTATTATTGTACTTAATAGCCTCAAATGCTTTATAAAGAGCTTTTTCTCTATTCTCAAAAATTATATTTTTAATTTGATCATATTGAGCTTTCCAAAGGTCATAAGTCGATTTTATAGAGTCCATATCAGATCCAAAAGATTTAATTACTTTTACTATTATCTCCTGATAGTATTTATTCAATTTGTTATCATATTCTTCTAATATGGACTTTACATTCTTAGCAACTTCCTTTATTGAAGAGTTTAACAATTTAGGCAATTGTATTAAAAGTAATTCATGAATATTTAAATTCTGTTTTAAAAATTCATCTTTAAATTTAATTGAAGTTATAGATAAATCTAAAACATTTTCAGATTTGCTTGTCTTTATAATAATTGGTGGTAAATTTTGAATATAATTTTTTATTGCATTCATCAAATTTGATATATTATCTGAAAAACTAGCAGTAGCTTTACAATCAAACAAAGACATTAAATCATTAATCATCAAAATCTTATCGTGATTAATTTCCGTAAATGAAATATAATATTGATCTGGATGAGCTAATGCTTTACATAAATTCAAAGCATTTATAGGTATTTCAAAATCTCTATTATATAAAATAATTGTTTTTATTATATCATTATTTATAACTAACAAATCTGATATTGCCTGTGCTACAAACAAAGGAATTACCCCTTCCCTCATACCATACGGAGCAGATTTTAATATAAACACTAAATCACTTAATTCAAGCTTATTGTTATCTTTATTTATAAACCATGACTTAATAGTTTTAATAATTTCCTCATTCTTGTCCAATGATACGTTGAAACTATCATATATTGTTCCCTCTGCAGATGTTGTTGAATATTCACATTTCTTCTTATTTAATATCAAGTCAATTACATTTATCCTTGCCTTATTCGTTACTGAGGAAATTTCATTTTTATTGACTTGTTCATTATTTATAATTATTGTTTTCTCATATAATGAACTTAATGATTTATATATATATCCCGATAATGAATTATTTTCCGGGACTTCTAAGGATAAAATTTTATATTTAGAAGTAAATTCATGTAAAAATGAATTTATCTCTGCCAATTCATCCTCTACATATTCTGGCAATGCATTTTTAGCATCATCAGACAGACTACTTGAATCAAGCAATAAATTCTTAGCAGCAAATAGCCTCCTTATTTTTTTTATTAAATATGCTGGAATCATTTTATCTGTAAATCTAATAATGACATTCTTATATCCTAGGTTTTTCAGGATTTCTTTTGCCTTATTTTGAGTAATTCCTATATCGTTAACTAAATTTATGATAAGTCCGTCACTAAATTCTTGACTGAAATAAACATCTAATGTGTTTAGATTTACTAATACAGAAGCTTCAATATATTCAGCTCTAAAATATCTAACCATTTTATTTTCATAATTATATTGATTTGAAACAAAATATTTTTCTTTATTAAACTCATTTAGTAACTTACTTACTGACTCAAAACCATATTTACTGTTAAACGTATCATCTAAAATGGTCAATAACTGATTATCTGTTATAACTGAAAAATCAACACTATTATCATTTATATTTCTTTTTAAAATATTTGCATTGATTAAAGATGTTATTATCTTCTTTACTTCACTATTTTTTTTATCTAATGCTAATGCAATATTTTCATCACTACTAGCATATTTAATGTTATCGTTAATTATTTTACATATTGCAATACACTTAATTAAATCTCTTTCTTGTTCCTTTATAATTGTTTTATTTAAATTGTCCACCTTATAGCATAACATTCTATACTCAGCATTGTCCTTAATCAATGGCTCAAAATAATCATATACAGCCGGAACATTTAATAATCCTGTATCATTATTAGCTATAAAATAATTAAAACTATTTACATCAGTGTCTGACATAAAAGTAAACAGTGTTCTTTCGTTTTGTGCTACCTTCTCAGACACTTGAATTAAAGCATATAATGCAAATGGATTAAATGGAAAACCATTATTAAATATATATAGAAGTTGATCCTTATTAAATAAACTAGATTTTCCATATCTTTCTATATAATTATTTTTTTCTAATTCAACAGATACTAATGATTGATATTCTTTATTTTTTTCAATAGCGGCACAAATAATTTGATAATTCTCTTCGATAGACCTATCAAATCTAATTTGCTTAAATCTCCCCGCTATTTTTTCAAAACTATCAAGATGTGACCCATATGCGCTATATAAAGTTATTTCCTTGTGTGTAATACAACAAAAATGCATTTGAGAATCACTTTCAGAGGTTTCACACTTTTCTGCAAAAGATTGGATTTTATTTAATTTAGACACAAAGTCTTGATCTTGGTTTTCCAATAAAACACCAAATTCATCATAAATAATGAAGATACCAGAAAATCCATATTTTTTTATTTCTTTTGACACATCCATATACGTTAATGAAAAATCAGAACTTATTAAGGAATTAAATTGATATCCATGATTAACACATTTAAATAATTCTTTAAAATTATCAAAAGCTTCAGCATCAAACTTTAACAATCCGTCCTTTAGCTTATTAAAATCAATATTCAAAGTTTTTTTACATTCTTTAAAAATATCAAATGATGAATTATTTTGCTCTTCCCATTCATTTACTATACTTATTGCTTCTGAATATGCCGAATTTGGAACTATATCTTGAATTTCATGATCTAGCAATGAATTTCTTAATGACAACAAAAAATTGTGATTCAAATCATCTGAATTATTATTACTTATAATTACAGGTAAAAGTGATATTTTATTTTCTTCTAAGAATTCAATTTTTCTAGCAAGATCTTGATTTATTTTAGATATCTTATTTATCACTTTTTTGAGTAATCCTTTGTTTTCTCTTTTTGATAGCAAATATGTAATCATCAACATTAAATAAGATTTACCTTTGCCATATGGACCAGCTAAAAATGTTGATTTTTTACCATTTTCAATAACTGAATCTATGTAAAAAGATATAACATCACACAAATCAGTGGTCGGTATATACTGAAGAATTTTTTCTTCATTA
>CALWVB010000136.1 GCA_944384895.1 uncultured Clostridia bacterium
TTGCCGAGATCTTCATCGCTTAATGTGATTTCACGGAGTGCAGATAAGCTGTTGCTTTCTGTACCTGCGAGAAGGATTGGGCCATAGAAGATAGATGCTTTGTTTGGAGAATCCATCATTGAATAGAGATGGAAATCAAATGGAATTTGAACTTCGATTACATCGCCATCGTTCCATGTTGTACCTGCTGATACATATGTACCTGGAACTGCATCGATATCTACTACTTCACCGTTTACTTTGAGTGTATAGCCGTTTGTTGCCCATGATGGTACACGAAGCTGTACGTCAAAGTTGCCGGATCCGTTGATTGTGATCTTGGATGTATCTTCATACGGGAAGTTTGTTTCCTGTGTGATTGTTAAGCTGTCATTCCAGTAAAGTGTGGATGGTGCATAGAGGTTTACATAAAGAGCACTGTCATCTTTTGCACGGAAATAGATTGTATCCTGGAGTTTTGTATTTGTTTCAATAGCTGTACCGTTGCAGCATGTGAAACCATTAAGATTTTCATTACCATAGCTCTTTCTTGAACCGCCATCGAGTGGGATGTGGTATGTGTTACCACGATTGTCATTTACAGATGCTGCTATCTGGTTGTACCATGCTCTCTCATAGTAATCCATGTATTTAGCATCACCTGTGAACATGAATAACTGACGGCTGAGTTTTAACATGTTGTATGTTGCACATGTTTCGCACATGTTGTTGTTATCATCATGGAGAGTTGTACCTAAAGTATTTGGCTGAGCTATGAAGCATTCAACGTTGGAATTGTTACCAGCAACGCCGCCGATGCTGTAGTTATAAGAATTTATAACCATATCCCAGAAGTTGTCTGCTACTTCGTAATATCTGTAATCATTGCTTTCTTCATAGATCTTTAATGCGCCGATGATCTGTGGTATATGCTGGTTAGCATGACGTCCACGAATTGTATCAACGTTGTTTGCAAGACCATTTACATAGTCACATTCTTCGTTTTCATCGAGTGGGCCAAAGAAGAATGCATTGTTGTCAAATTTCTGTGCGCAATCAAGATATTCCTGTTTGCCTGTGATTTCATAAAGAGTTGCCATTGATTCGTTGATGCCGCCCATTTCGCCAGCTATATACATATTCCACATATGATTGAGCTGTGTTTGTGGGAGTACATTAAGACGTGCAGCAACCCAAGAACCCATGCCTTCTGCGATTTCAAGTGCTTTTTCATTGCCAGCTACCTGGTAGCAGCTAATGAGACCAGCAAGAATCTTATGAAGTGTGTAGTATGGTGCCCAGATACCATCGTCATTTCCTGAATATGGTGCATATTTTTCGAGCATAATGAACTGATCTGGTGGGTATGCGCTGATGTAGCCTTCGCCCCATACTTCATAGTCTGTACGACGGCCGGATCCGCTGATGTTGGATGCATATCCGTCTCTGTTATTTGCTGGTGGGTTTTCTTGTGGTGGAACCTGTGTTGGATCGCCTTGTGAAAGTTTGGATAATCTATAAAGTTCGTCGATAATGTAATTCATTGTTTCGCCGACTTTATTATGGAGTGTCTGATCTTCGTCATGCATTGTATCCATATATGCCTGTGATAATGCTGACATATAGTGGCCTGTTGCATGTCCGCGGAGTTTTGTTGTTGCATTGTCCCATCCGCCGAGAGGGTTTCCCGGAGGGTTGTCATCGCCGAATGTATAACGGAACATGTAAAGCATGCTGTCTGCTGATGCTTTATTTACAAGACCGTCGATAAAGTTTTCCTGATTTCTCTTGAATACAGGTGTTTCGCCATTTGCATAGTTATCAAATGTTACATTGCCAAGATTGAAGTCTGTGATTTCTTTTACTGGTAAATCAGTAACTTCTTCTTTTTCTACTACTGTAACTGTTGCAACTACATCATATCTGTCGCCATTGATTGTTGGAACATAACCTTTTACTCTAAGAACGTCGCCTACTGTTGTGAAAGATTCTGCTGTTGTTGGTGGATTTTCTGTATATTCATCAGAACCTTCAGCTGTTTCATAGCCATACCAGTTTACACGAACGTCTGGGCCTTCTGCTACTTCGCCCATACCATCGATATAGTTGCCTGGAATGTAGTATGGAAGTTCTGGGAGGTAACCCTGCTGGGTTGTCCATTCAATATCATCAACGCCAACGAGTTTTAATGCGCTGCTCTGACGTGGTACTGTTACGTCAAATGTACGTACAACTTGTGTTCCATCTTTTTCTACTGTAGCTGTAATTTTAACTGCAGCTGCCAATTTTCTATAATCGCATGTTGGACGAGTTACAACGCCTTCATTGCTTACATATTCAGGCATTGAAGAAGACCATGTGATTGTTGTAAAGCCTGTAGAACCTACAGTTGGGAATACAAAATCATCAACACGGTTTTCAAGTACGCCTAAATCAAGGGCTGCTGCGTCTGTTTCACAGAGATCCTGATCGTTAGGCATACGGAGAACTGTAATATCAAATTCTTTTGTATCTGTTACTCTATCACTATCGTTTGTTGCATATGTAATTGTAGCAATAAGTTTACCTGTAGCATGTTCCTGGGTAGAATCCGGACGTGTAACTTTACCTTCATTTGTTACAGCTGGATTTGTTGATTCCCAAGAAATTTGTGCATCATATGTTCCTACAGTTGGGAGATTGATGTCGTCTATTACAGCTGAAAGATCGCCAAGTTGGAGGTCAGCTTTTGCTGCTGCAACTACTTCTGCTGGAGATGGAAGCCTTGGTACTGTTACAACATAATCTTTAGTTTTTACTACTTCGTTAAGAGTAAATGTAGCTGTAAGTGTAACAGTTTCAACTTCATTTTCATTTGTATAAATAGGACGTGTTAATACGCCTGTATCTGGATTAATAATATCTTCATTTGTAGAAGCCCATGAAATAGTTGTACCGGAAAGGCCTTCTTTTGAAAGTGTAAGGTCTGTGGTACGATTTTCAAGATTGCCAAGATCAATCGCTGCTATTGCAGCATTTACCTTAGCTTCATCTGTAAGGGCTTCATTCATAATCTCAACAACGCCATTAGTATCCTTAGCGATGTCGTATACACGGAAATCATATAATTTTGCATTTAAAAGATTGTCGCTATATTGAGATTTACCAATATAGAATTTATTTTTTGATGCATCATCGCTGCGGATATCAGCAAAAGATTTTGTTACATTATTTCTTGTTGCTGTTAAGGCACCGTCAACATAAGTTTGAAGTGTTCTATTTTGTGAATCAAGAACGATTGCAACATGATGCCAGCCGCCGGTTGGTACGCTAGTATTTGTTGCTGCCTGGTATTCAGCGCCAGAACCGCCTGTTGTGATAGCAGCTCTTGTACCTGTTCCACCGCCGCTATTTGTTGTCGGACAGTAGAAGAAGTTTATTGTTGAATTTTGACCAAAGTCAAAGAGTCGGCTATAAGTTACATTTCTATTAACATATATCCAACTTGTAACGGTCATACTTTCAACGTTAGATGTTCCGCCAAATGCTTCACCTGGAATTTGTACATAGTTGTTTGCACTATTGCTTCCTCCTGCGAGACTCAATACTGTGCCAAACATATCATCTTCAACAAAGGAAATTCCATTTCCATTGCCTGGAATACCATCGAGTCCGTCTCTCTGAGTATCTTCAAAATTACCGTTAAATAAATAACGTACTCTTAAAGAGATATCTTCTCCGATGTCAGGACCTTCAGCTTGTGCCATTGGTACTGCAAATAAGCTGAAAATCATTAAAAGGGATAATACCAAAGATATTGCCTTTTTAGACATAAATTTACTTCCTCCTTAAAAAATTTTTTATACTGTTTTTCAACAGCTAGTACATTCTAACACAAATTTTTGAAGTCGGCAATCCACTACATCAAGTGAAAAATTGAATAATTATACTTGTTCGCAAATATTAACACCTATTTTCGAATATTTATTCGTTTTTATTCATAATTTTTAAATACATTTCACAATTTAATATAAAATCACACCTATTCCAAAAGATAACATATCTTTTTGATGGCATAATTCACATCTCAATTTTATGTATTGTAAGTATTTTTAAAAAATCTTTATATCCTTGGTTTATAAATTAGTTATTTATGCCACCATAGCTGCTATAACAGTTACATCATCATCTCTTCCATCCATCCTATGATTTTTTGATTCTCTTACAATTCTTTCCGCTAACATTTGTACGTCATCTCCTACAAAACATAATAATTCCTGTTCAAGCCATTGAGTACCCCCGCCAAGCGCACCGTCGGAAAACATTAATAATATATCTCCCTTTTTCATAGTAACACTGTTTTTTTCAAAACTTACATCATTTAATATACCTACCGGCAAAGATGAACAATTTATACGTTCAATTTTACCTTCTCTTCTTATTAATGTAGGCGGAGCCCCTGCTTTTAATATATCAAGCTTTCCGGTTTCAAGATTTATATTAGCAAGATCAATTGTAGCTAATGATTCATCGCCTGATTTTAAAAGCATAGCTGAATTTATTATTTTTAATGCGCTGTCATACCTGAAACCTGCTTTAATAAGCCTTGTCAATATACCTGAAGTCAATTCTCCATCTAAAGCAGCATATGGGCCTGTCCCCATACCGTCGCTTATTACAAATATTGAATTTTCTGAACCATCGTTAAAATATTTATATGCGTCTCCGCATAATTTACCGTCTTTATATGTATGTTGTGCCGCTCCTATTTTCATTTTAAATTCAGTTTTTTCTCTAAATAACATCACTGTTGTATTATCATAAGTTGTTATTTGCGGTCTTTCTAATTTTTTGCCTACTGCCAAAGATAATTTTTCTGATAGTTTATCCAATTGATTATCATTCATATTTATTTCAGATAATGTATAAACAGAAATACTAATTCTACCCGTACTGTCAAAAATACAACAGGCTTCATCTATATTTATTCCCATTTTTGATATTACTTCAGTTACTTTTTGTGATAACTCTCCGTTATATTTTTCATTTTTATTAACATTTATGCATAAATCAGCCAATAAACCTGATAAACCTTTTAATTGATCGGCCATCATTTCACGCATTTCTGTTATTTTCCTATCAGCTGAACTTCGATAAAGCTGTTCATCATAAATACTATTAAAAGCTGCTGTCAATTCTGATGGCTTCTGACATTTTTTTGATAATCTCATAGGTAGTATTTGAGTTGTTAATATACCGTTTTCTTTTAATATATGTTCTGTATTTGTTAATAATTCGCTGATATTGTTATCCCCTGATTCATGGCATATTTTATAATATTGGCATTGCAAACAAAGCTTTTCTTTTACTAAAAAAGAAAGGCTTTTTTGTTTTTCACCATTTATAGCTGCTATACTTTTTGATACTTTTTCTACTGCATTTGATACTTCTTCAACTGCAATAGCTGCTGTACGTAATTTTATAGATACCGCCTGTCTGAACGCCATATCATTTATAGGTATTTTTTCTTTTTGTATTACTTTTTCAGTTGTCTTTATAAATTTATTCATTTTTGATCTAGGTATACAAATAAACACAAGACATCCTATTATAATTTCATAAATACCTGCGATTACCTGTTCCCCGCCGCCCGTAATAACACCTGAAACAGCGCTTGCCATTAAAAATGCTAAACCAGCGGCAATTTTACCTACATGTGAAAATACTCCCGCCATTAACCCGCCAAAAGCATAGGCGCCGCCAAAGAACATTAAACTATCTCCTGCAAGGCTTATTGATATACCTGCTGCGATTCCAGCTATACTTCCTCCTTTTTCTTTATAAATATAAGACGCTATTAAAACCGCTGTAACCGCTACTGCCCTTGCTGGGGACATTCCTTCAAATTGTATGGATGATGCACATGTTATTAATAAACCTGACGCTATAATTATGTAGGCTGTTTGAGCAGGTGTTATTTCTTTTAATTTTGCCCTATTTTTATATTCAAGTAAGACTGTAGCTTCTTTCATAAAAAATGTTGCTGACGCTGCAATTATACTTTCAGAAATTATTAATACTATATCAGATATAATAAGTTCTCTTGATTTTAGAAAAAAGCCCGTAATCATTAATACAGAAAAAACTGCAATAGGCGCTGATAATTTATTATTAGCTATTTTTTTAATACTTCCTATGGCCCAGCGCGCACCGACTACAGCTGTTATCGCCGTAAGATACCTAAGCTGCTGTCCGGCTGTTGTCGGAAATATTGTCGATGCTATTACTGCACATGCTACAAACATTAATCCTTTTCTTGGTACAGCTGCAGCAAAAGCTATACCAAGCGGCGCAAATTGACCAAATATTGTACCGCGTGAATATAAAAATCCACATACAGAATATGCTATTATTTCCAATACGCTTATTAATTGTTCATTTGTAATTATACCTTTTTTAGGCGGGTTCTCATGTGCATTTTTACGCTGTACATTATTCATTATATTTTCACCATCCAGGTTATAATTTATAATCCGTTATTTTTTATGTCTATTTACGTATATGATTAATTAAATTAATCTAGATTACATAATAGCCAATAATAACAAATATATTTATATATAAAATATTTGCCGTTACGTTACCTCGATAAGGGCGCCTGCGTGCAGCCATATTTTATATGGCTGCTCTAAGCAAAATAATATTCCATATAAAAATACCTGGCATTAATAAAATACCTGTTTCCTATTTTTCAACTTAATCTAAGTAAAAATAATATTATTTTGCCTTTAGCGCATCTAAAAGATGCGCTGCGCAGGCGCCCCCTTGTCATCGGTACTTTTTTATTAATATTAGTTTTTATATGTCTTTTGCTTTATACTATTTAATGTTATCTTTGTTTATTAAAAATATAATTTGTTCTGTTTTTTAATATAATATATGGATAGTTATATAAGTTACAGATCGCTTAACTTCTTTGAGTCATTTACTTTTACTATTAATATTATAAGTATTTATTCATGTATATATTGTCATATTGATAACGCTTTTATTTAAATAATATGAAAGTCTCAGGCAATAGCAGTCAGATAATGAAAATTTCTGTAAAATATAATTCTTAAATTAATAAATACACCATAGTAATTAAATAATCCTAAAAATTAATATAGAATAATCAGAGGTGTATTATTTTATGAAAAAATTTATCGCTGTTATTTGTTGTTTATGTTTAATATTTGTAACCTCTTGTAATCCTTTAACTCCAGCAGAACAAGCAATAGCTGAAGGTAAAATACGTCTTCCTATACTAATGTATCATCATATGACAACTAATCCAGATTATATAAATGAATATACAATACCATTATCAGAATTTGAAGATGACCTTAGATATCTTTATAATAATGGCTATGAAACTATAAATATGACTCAGCTTATAGATTTTGCATATAATGGCACACCATTGCCTGAAAAACCTGTTATGATTACTTTTGATGATGGATTTTATAGTTTTTATGCATATGCTTATCCTTTATTAAAGGATTATAATATGAAAGCAGTTATGGCTATAGTAGGCCAATATACAGATGAATATACAAAAACAGGTGATGAAAGTGTATATTATGCTTATTTAGGTTGGGATAAAATAAAAGAAATGAGCGACAGTGGTTTGGTAGAAATAGCTAACCATACATATGATATGCATGAAGCACAAGGAGCCAGAGCAGGATGTACTATAAATAAGGGTGAAACTTATGAGCAATACCGTTTATCATTATATTCCGATATAGGTGTATTTCAGCAACAAATTGAAGATATAATAGGTAAAACACCTAATACATTTGCATATCCTTTTGGATTTGCTTCAAAAGAATCTGTTGATATCTTAAAGGAACTAGGATTTTCAGCCGCTCTGACATGTGTAGAAAAAGTAAACTATATAGATCAAAATATTCTAGATAAAGATTGGCTTTATACATTACAACGTATAAATCGAGTTGGTAATATAACATCCGAAAAATTTTTTAATAAACTAGAAAAGCAATAAAAGAGCAAATCTATATAATTATTTGATCAAAAATAATAAAAATTGAATTTATATTAATCATCTAATTTATAAATACATTGCAATAATATAAATCAATTGGTAAACATATTTTCTAGTAAAAACGCTACCGTATATTATGGGCGCCTGCGCGCAGCCATATTATATATGGCTGCTTTATGCAAAATAATTTCACAACAATAAAAAAGGCTCATAAAACAGCATTTTATTTTTAATTAACTTTCTTGCGTGTTTATTAAAAAATTATTTTGCTTTTAGCGCATCTTTTAGATGCGCTGCGCAGGCGCCCCCTCCTGTCAATTCTGCTAATTTTGTTTAATATTATTTTATTAAGGCTATTTTTATTTTGTATATTGCCCTTTTGTATTGTCTATAGTTATCTTAACAAATCAGATTAGTGAATCTACAAAAATAGAAAAATCATGTTTCATATAACCTTTTTCCATGTTGAAATGTATTTATTTAAAATAAGTATAGCATTGTTGAAAAAGCATCTAAATAAAACATTTATATATGTCTATTAAAAATAAGAGATTATAAGCTTTTTGGTATAATAAAGTGTGTGATATAAATATCAAACAGTATTATCTTAAAAAAATTTTTACTTACAATAATAAAATAGTTAAAGTTAATATAAACTTTTTGACAGCATTGACAAATAATACATAATAAGGGTATACTAATTTTGTAAAAACCAGGATAACATAATATTTCCAATCAATTCATTTTAAACCTATATGAAATGGAGTTATAGAAAATGCAGAATAATTGTGCTGTTATACTTGCTGCCGGACAGGGTAAACGTATGAAATCCAATCATGCAAAGGTTATGTGTGAAGTTTTATTTAAACCTATGCTAGGTTGGGTATTGGACGCTGTATCCGATTCCGGAATAACTGATATATGTACTGTTGTAGGCCATTGTGGCAATGAAGTTAAAGAATATTTAAATGGTATATTTCCAGTAGTTGAACAGCATGAACGTTTAGGTACTGGTCATGCTGTAATGCAGGCAAAAGATTTTATTATGGAACATGAAGATTATCATGTTCTTGTATTATGCGGCGATGCTCCTTTAATAGATTCCAAAACAATATCTGATTCTTATAAAACTCATATTAATAATTCTTATGCAGCTACAGTAATATCTGCAGTTGTAAAAAATCCTACAGGTTATGGACGTATTGTCCGCAATGACGATGGTTCTTTAAAAGCTATTGTTGAACAACGCGATGCTGATGAACAAATAAAACAAATAAATGAAATAAATTCTGGGGCATATTGGTTTTCTTGCAGTGCTTTATTAAATGTATTAGATAAATTATCAAATAATAATAGCCAAGGTGAATATTATTTGACCGACGCTATATCACTTATAATAGAAAACGGTTTAACAGCCGGTTCACATATTGCGCATTCTGAAAATGTTGTAGTAGGCGCTAACGACCGTATTCAGCTTGCCGCATTAAATGAACTGGCTAAAAATATGATATTAGAACGTCATATGTTAAATGGGGTTGATATCCCATTCCCTGATTCAGTATTTATAGGTCCTGATGTTATTATTGGACGGGATACTAAAATTTTACCTAATACTATTATTAAAGGTAAAACAGAAATCGGTTCTGATTGTGTAATCGGACCTAATTCTCTTGTAGCTGACAGTGTTATTAACGATTATACTAAATTAAATAATGTACAATGTCTGCAATCAGAAATTGATGATAATGTAACTATTGGGCCGTTTGTACAAATACGTCCTAACAGTCATATAATGAGTAAAGCAAAAATTGGTGATTTTGTAGAAATTAAAAATTCTGTAATCGGCGTTGGTACTAAAGTACCTCATTTAACCTATGTAGGCGATTCAGATGTTGGAGCTAATGTTAATTTTGGCTGCGGCTGTGTTACTGTAAATTATGACGGGCAGGTAAAAAGCCGTTGTAATATAGGTGATAATGCTTTTATAGGATGTAATACAAATCTTATCGCACCTGTTAAGGTTGGTAATAATGCTTATACAGCAGCAGGTTCTACTATTACTGATGAAGTGCCTGACCATGCTCTTGCTATTGCAAGAAGCCGCCAAACTAATATTAAAGATTGGGTTAAAATAAAACGTCCACGTAAGCAAAAATAATTATTTTGTTTAATAATTTTAATATAATTGAATTTATATTCTAAACATTCTTATATTTTTTATTATTTAAATTATATATAAACGTTAATAATATTTTTACCTAACAAAATAATACCCCCTTTCATATTATGGTTATTATGAAAGGGGGTATTTTATTTTGGTTAATATACCATATAATAGAAGTGCTGCAGTAGCATATGCACATAAATGGGCATATGATCGCAACCGAGCTTATTATGATTTCAGTGATATTGGAGGAGACTGTACTAATTTTGCATCGCAATGTATTTATGCCGGATGTGGTATAATGAATTATACGCCTACTTTTGGCTGGTATTATATAAATTCTGGAAACCGTTCTCCTTCATGGTCAGGAGTAGATTTTTTGCATAATTTTCTTGTTAAAAATACAAGTGTCGGGCCATATGCTATGGAAACTTCTGTAGAAAATATTATGCCCGGCGATATAATACAATTAAAATTAGAACCTTCATATGATAGTTTTCAGCATAGTCCGGTAGTTGTTGAAGTAGGTAATCCTGTCAATATAGATAATATTTTAGTTGCTGCTCATTCTTTTGATGCTGATTTCAGGCCGCTTAATACCTATGATTGGTTAGCCATACGTTTTCTTCATATATTAGGCGCTCGAAAATGGTCATAATATTGTTTTTATGATTTTTATAACTTTAAATTATGTTAATTTATAAGAATAATCAACGTATTATAAATATATATAAAATAATGGCGTGATACAATAAATATTAACTGTATCACGCCATAAATTATTCATGGGAAATTACAATTTTCGTCAATCATTCACTAAATTAGCAGCGCCGTTTCAAATTATATCTCCCGCATGAACTGCGATGGGGGCAATACAAAATGATGAGCTTCACCCTGCCAATAGTTTTAACTTGCGTCTAATTCTAACTTACGTTCTCAGCATAAACAACGACGCAGCGGGTCTAACGGCAGCAAATCCAACCGAAATATTTCAGACACATCCTGTGCATGGATTACGACTCACACACAAACAGACCTAGCTATTCCCATTATTTATTTAATCAACATCCTATAACATTAAGTACGATAATCCGAAGGTATCACGGCTATAATTACATTATTATTTAAGCTCATGTCTTTCTTATGTAAGACGATAACACAACAGCTATATAATTTATTACAACCGGACGACTCTCTAGCAATGATAAATATAACGTTTACAAGTCACATTTTAATCCGCATTCTGCATATGGAAAACGGCCACGGAAGTTAGATTAACGATATAATTTGAACCCATATCCTCCGCACGTAGGACGGCCGACTGCACCCCTTGCGCGTACGCTGAGGATTACGATTTGAACCCATATCCTTAGTATGGGGGACAACTTTTGGTAAGCTTCCCATTTTTAACCGGTGTTTTGATTTAAATCCATATCCTCCGTATGAAAGACGATACAGCTTAACAATATGCCACAAGCCGGTATATCGGCAATTTTATCCCATCTCTTGCGCATGGAGGACCACGCTGAATAGTATAAACCGATGGTTGTCTGACCAACTATTTCAATCCACATATTCCGCACGTAGGACGACTAATTAACTACATGCTAAACTAGCAGTTGCATGGATTACAACATACGTCCTCCGAATTAGTAACGATGTCAAGCTCACAAAATAGCAACAGTACATAGTTTTTACCGGCATAAAAGCGCTAATGGTTAGCTGCTGTAAGCAGCTAACCATTAGCTCAAGATAAAGGCAAACTACTACGATTAGTCTCTCTTGTCTGCTACATTATATCATAATAAAATAATTTTTAATCCAAATGCTACGTATAGAGAAATATCATATGATGAGGATTTTTTATACGATTGTGAGAATTTCTTTCCACGCCTTCTTTATGGAATAAGAACAACTGTAGGACAAATATATTGATAACAATTTTGATCTTTAACCATTATTTTTTATAATCAGATTTGCATATACACTAGTGCATATGCAAACAAACTACTATTTTCACCTGCATTGTATACTTAATTAATATTTCCAGCCTGCTGTAATTCTCTCATAATAAAAGGAACAACTTCATCAAGTTTTATATTTAATACATAAGCAAATTCACCATGCAATTTATGTTCAGCTTCTCTCATAATTCTTTCATCAGCAATATGAAATTTTTTACCTGTTTTTATTTTTTCCTCTTGATTTTTATGCAATGTTCTTATTAGCTTAACTAAATCCTGATGACTGCCATTTTTTAATATTTCTGTATATTTTTCTTTTCTCAATTGATCGCTTTCAATCCATTCAACTTGACTATCCGGCATATTTTTTAAAATATCATGTATTTCTTCAATAGTTAAAAGTTTTCTCATTTGTATTTTATTATTATCGACAGGGCAATATATTGTTGATTTATCATTATCAGCAGGTTTTAAAATATAATATAAAATTTCTTTTTCACCAAATTTTTCCGGCCTAATATCAATAATTTGACACACACCGGAATTACCATACATAACCATATCATTTATATTAAACAATTTAACATCACCTAATCCTTTCTATTCGTTACGATTATTATTGCCTTTCCACGGCATATTTCCACCATAATATTTTTTAGCAATAGCATATTGTTTTTCGTCATCAAGGCTTAATAATCGTTTTTTACATATTTCATTCGATTGTTTTAAATCATTTTCCGTTCTTAAAAAAACACAATGCTCTCCAATACAATTTGTGATATCTAATTTACTGCATATTCCTCTATTAGAAAGAAAAACACAATTTGGCAAATTACAAAAATCAAAATGCTCTTTTGGATCATCTTTATTAAATATTCTATGGGAAGTATACATAATTTAACCACCACACCTTTATGAAAAAACGTATAGCCTGTTGACAAACTGGACGTATGTTTGATCAACGACAAGCTATACGTTGTTTTATAAATATTATAACATGTTTTTAATAAAGATGTCATGGGCTTTTTAAATAAATCTTCAAATAAACAGATAAATTTACATTTATAAAAATTTTTAGATTGCATTTTTATTATTTTACTGCTAATTTCAAAATGATATAAAAAAGGCAAATATAATATAAATAACACAAGCAAAAAAATAATTATAAAACTAATCTTAATAAAAAACATGATACGGAAAAGTACCGCCTAAAATGGGGCGCCTGCGCAGCGCATCTTCGATGCGCTAAAAGCAAAATAATTTAGTATTAAATAAACTCAGATAAAAAATAAGAAATAGTTATTATCTTATAAACAGCATTATAATAAGAAAAAATTATTTTGCGTAAAGCAGCCATATTTTATATGGCTGCGCGCAGGCGCCCCCCTTACTTTATACGTTGTCGCATCCGATTGTACTTTTTTCAATAATTTCAAATTTGTATTTTTTTAGCATAATTGCAGTTTAAAAACTCTTTGTTCTTTTTCTACATACCATACCACTATATTGGGGAATAAAATATATAGTCTGTTTAAGGAAAGCAAATTTTCCTCTTTAATAGAATTAATTTTATTTTTTTACTATCATAATTTTATCAAATTTTTAAAAACTATGTAAGCAAAATTTTTGATAATTAAAAAAGTTTGTTAAATTTGCTCATTATAATAGTTATATATATTTATATATTCTAACTGATAAAAAGCCATGAAATTTTATCAGTCATTAAGTATAAATTTCCATACGCAATTACAATTTTTATCTGTAATATCAGGATAACAGCTTATACACTCACAAGTAAAACGATTGTCTATTACTTTAGCAAATCCAGTATATTCAATAATCCCAACCGGTTTACATGGATGAAATGGCATACCTTTTCTGCTTCTTGCTGTTTGTACTCTGCATTCCAATGTACGGTATAATAGAGTATTATCTTTTATAATTATTTCATGTTTATTTAAATTTGCATAAAATCTTAAAGATAATGCTTGTATTAATCCATCTAAACCAGCATGTTCCGGTAAATTTAAAAATTCTTTTATACGTTTAGCTTCTATTATAGTAAAACGCCGCCATGCATTTGCATCATGTTCCATAGCTTCATCCATACCTAATTTTTGTTCAATTGATTGAAACCATACGCCATCTAAAGCAAGCCAATTTTTTGAATATATTTCTATTAATTGGCATAATTGATCTCTTGATAAATTATCAAGATTGTTATTTTTACTCATTATCTTTACATCTCCGTTTTTTTATACTCATATAAATTAGACATATTAAAGTAACTAAACCTATACCTGTTAATACTCCGCAAAAATCTAATAATACATCAGAAACCTGTGGGCTGCGTCCTGGGGTAAAACCTTGATGAAATTCATCTGTTGCTGCATAAATTAACCCTATTGCAGCAGGGATTATTAATTTATATCTTAATTTAATATTATATGTCCTCATTGCCGCTGCAATCATTAACCCAATGCCCATATATGCGGTAAAATGAGCTGTTTTTCTTACAAAATGCTGCATATTTTCTATTAAAGTATCTTTTTGAATCTGAGACATATTTTCAAATCCCGGTACAAATATTCTTGCAAATACTTCTATAGTACCACCGCTTACTTTTGTGGATGTACCAGCATCCTGGGATGAAAATATAAATATCATTATCATTATAGCTAATGCCAATGTCCAAAATAAATACCTGCATATTAAAATTAATGATTTATTCTTTTGTATTTTATTATCTGCCATTATAACCCATCTCTTTTAAAAGTCTTGCTAATTCTTTAAACCGTTCGCCTAATATTTCGCCATCATTACTTAAGATTTGTGCAAACATTTTAATATCTTCATCAAGCAAAGGATTATCCTTACATACCGATACTGTCATTGCATCACCCTGTAGACCTATTCTATCTATATTTGTCTTATCAGGGTCATAAAAATTTTTATATCGGTAAGCCTCACTAAAATATAAATTTGCTCTGCAAATTAATATTGCAAGATCCAATACTCTGTGCATAGGCAATTCTTCAGATTGACGAGACCATTTTTCACCTGTATGTCGCCATACTTTTGCTGAAATATCAACCTTTCCCCTATCATTCCATTGAGCAAGTCCTAATGATAAGCCCTTTGCATCCGATTTATAAGCATTTCTTCCATCAATATTTTCATAATTATCCGCTATAATGATTGGTTTATGTTTTAATGTTGCCGGTATTTTCATAGTATTCAGTCCTTATGATATAGTTAATTAGTAATTTAGTAAATTACTAATTAACTATATCATTTGTTTATCTTTATGTCAATTATATTAAAAGTAAAAAGAACGCATAATTTAATATGCGTTCCTTTTACTTAATAAAGTGTTATATATTAATAATTTTTTTGTAAAAGCAATTTATTCAATGCTCATATTAGCCGTAGCATTTAAATCAAGGGAAGCTAAATTACCTGATAAATATTCATAATACCCTTGAGCACCAACCATAGCCGCATTATCACCGCATAAATTAAGCGGGGGCATATAAAAAGTATAATTATTATCTGAGCATAATTTCTTTAATGATTTTCTTAAAGCAGAATTTGCAGCTACTCCACCGGCTAAAGCTATTTTATCATATTTTAAATCATTTGCAGCCTTCATTAAACGGCTAGTAAGGAAATCTACAACAGCTTTTTGAAAGGATGCAGCTAAATCTGGCATATATATTTCTTCGCCCTTTTGTTGTGCGTTATGAACAAGATTAATAACCGCAGTTTTTAATCCGGAGAAACTAAAGTCATATCCATCTATTTTTACTTTTGGAAATGTATAAGCCTCATCATTTCCATTTTGTGATAATTTATCCAAATGTACTCCGCCTGGATATGGCAATCCCATTGTTCTTGCAGCTTTATCAAATGCTTCGCCTGCTGCGTCATCCCTTGTTCTGCCGATTACTTTAAATTTAGTATAATCTTTACATTCAACAATATGGCTATGTCCGCCTGATGCTACTAAACATAAAAAAGGTGGTTTTAATTCAGGATAAGCTATATAATTTGCTGCAATATGCGAACGAAGATGATGTACTGGGATAAGCGGTTTATTAGCAGCAAAAGCTAAACCTTTTGCAAAATTTACTCCTACTAATAGTGCGCCTATTAACCCTGGTGCATATGTAACAGCTATTGCGTCGATATTATCAAGGCTAATCTCAGCTCCTTGCAATGCTGATTGAACTACCTTTGATATATTTTCCGCATGGCGCCGTCCTGCTATTTCAGGTACAACTCCGCCATATATTTTATGTTCTTCAACCTGTGATGAAATAACAGAAGACAGTACTTCCCGCCCATCCTTTACAACCGCCGCAGCTGTTTCATCACATGACGATTCTATTGCTAATATAAGCATTTTATTTTAATTCATTTCCTTTCAAAACTTGATATAAACTAAAAAAATTAAGCTATATTACTCTAAATCTCACAATATCTAAAAACAAATGGCAAAAGTAATAGTAAACATATTTATAAATTATAGCCAAAGTCTACCTATATCCCTTACGTGGAGACCATCAGGAACCGCCACAAATCCTTCCTGGCGGCAAGAACAATTTTCAATCCACTTATTCTTGCTGCAAGACTATCCTGTGCCGGCAATTGCAGCCGCACAGCCCGTCACCTATTTCAATCCACTCCCCTTACGTGGGGATTATCCCCTTTTGGTCTAGATACTCGTCAACGGCTGTTTCAATGTTTCAACCCACTCCCGAAAAGTGGGGCGCCTGCGTGCAGCCATATGTAATATGGCTGCTTTATGCAAAATAATTTGCCTTATTATATGTACTGCTAATAATA
>CALWVB010000137.1 GCA_944384895.1 uncultured Clostridia bacterium
GTTTTTGCTGGGTTTTATCCTTTTTTTATTTTTATTATTTATATCTTGTAATAATCTATTAAAATCATATATCTTAATTTGTAACACAAAATAAAAAGGCGAATAGGATAAAAATAAAAGAAATAATTGTGGCGGTGATGATCTTGCATAATTGGTTTTTTTATATCCTTGAGCCTTTATTATTAATTATCGCTTTATCTACCGATGCATTTGTAGCAAGTTTTTCATATGGAACAAATAAAATAAAAATTCCATTTTCATCCGTAATAATTATTAATATTGTCTGCACTGTAATGTTAGCAATATCATTATTTTTTGGATCAATACTAAGGCCATATTTACCAGAAAAACTTATTAAAATAATATGTTTTATAATTTTAACGATATTAGGAATTATAAAACTATTTGATAGTTCTATAAAAGCTTTAATTAGAAAACATAAAAATATACATAAAAAAATATCTTTTTCAGCTCTACATTTAAAATTCATATTAAATGTATATGCAAATCCAGAAGAAGCTGATAAAGATTTATCCCATACATTATCTGCTTCAGAAGCTGTATCTCTTGCTTTAGCCCTATCTCTTGATGGATTAGCTGTTGGTTTTGGAGCAGCTTTAGCCAATATAAATTGTTTTGTAGCCATAATCTTCTCATTTATCCTGGGTATGTTATTAGTTATGCTTGGATGTTTTATTGGTAATAAATTAGCTGAAAAAATTTCTTTTGATTTATCCTGGTTAAGCGGAATATTACTTATAATATTAGCAATATTAAAATTATAAAACAAAAAAGATACCCGTCATAAACGTGAGCGTCAAGTTGTAATAAAGTAAAAACCTCGAACACGACTTGCGCGTTGAGGCTCTCGACTGGTCAGAGTAGAATTATGCGACTTGAAAAAATCTAGTAAAATCAGGAGTTTATCGTTGGTAGAAAGATGCTATTCACCTAAGATAAGCTTATTGTTTCTTTCCATAGGGACGTAAGCCGGATAGATGAACCGTTGGATAACCATCATTAATTTTTTTCGTTCCATATAAGTCTGCACGCATTGCCTTAATTAAGTTAATAAGTATTTTATCGTGTTCCTCTCCGCTTATTGGTTGTGCTGATATCTTTATCGCGTCGTGAAACTGCATCAAAATACGGACGACTTGCGCACTGCCTACGAGTATAAGACGATTCTGAGCATCATCGAGTTCTGCGTGTTCATCTTTCATGAGTACATTATTACTAATAGCTTTTACATAATTTGTATAGTACTCTTCTTTGAGTTTACGCTCCTCAAATTTTAATTGACTTCTTTTTGTGAGATAATTTGTAATAACGGCAGTAAGTATCGCAACTAATGCGCCGACAATAGCAACAATGATTTCTGTATTCATTATGTACCATCCCTTTGCAACATAAACCCCAGATAATGTTTGTATTATATCATGTCCAATAAATCCTGTCACTCAATTTTGTTTTCAAGTGTAATTATAGAACTTTGTCTTATTCGTTTCCTTGTAAACTTGCATAATCTGAGTATAGCAAAAGGCCACCGACAAAAGTCGGTGGCCTTCTTTAGTAATGCGAGAGACGGGACTTGAATCCGTACGCCATACGACACACGCCCCTCAAACGTGCCTGTCTGCCAATTCCAGCACTCTCGCGAAACAACGTGTGTTATTATATCAGATGTTTGTCCTTATGTCAACAGTAAATTACAAAAAAATATAAAAATTTATTTATCACTATATAAGTTTCTATAATATTAGGTCGAAATTTTCAAATAAAGTGTTGACATATTTGAGATCATATGATAATATATAACACGTTGTTTTGCTGGTGTAGCTCAGTTGGTAGAGCAGCTGATTTGTAATCAGCAGGTCGGGGGTTCGAGTCCGTCCACCAGCTTTTATTTTTATTATTTTTATATGGGTAGGTTCCCGAGTGGCCAAAGGGATCAGACTGTAAATCTGACGTCGATGACTTCGATGGTTCGAATCCATCCCTGCCCACTTTCTTAAAGAGTATGAACACAAAATTATGTTCATACTCTTTTGTTTTTATACCCTATTAGTAAAAAACCGATTGTATTAATACAATCGGTTTTTTTTAATTATTCACTTTTAATTAATTCAACAGTATCTTTATTATAATAATTCGCAATATTTGTTAAAGGAATTGTTTCCATCCAATCATAATACAAAAGATATGGTTTTACAGTAAACGGCTTAAGGTATACCTCTTTTACTGTAGAATCGTTATAAATTTTTACACGTTCATCTTCCTGCGCTTTAAACGATTGTGCTTCTCCAGTCAATAAAGAATAGACAGCGCTTGCCGTCGAACTCGTAGGAACACGATAACAGGCAAATACACTAATAGAAAACAGTATACCTATGCATAATATACCTGGTATAGCGTATTTTTTCAAAAATATTGTTATGGAATTAAAAAGTGTATGTGCATTTACTGCGCGGTGGGTACAAAATGTTTCATATTTTCTAATTGCCCATCCAATCCAATAAAATAGATTACCTACAAGCAAAAGTATATAAGTATAATAAATAATATTAACCAATCTGTCATCGCCAATATTATTCATTGCATAAATAGGCGGACAGAACATTGCAGCATAAAGGCAAAATGATAATAAAGATATAATAATTGGGAAACGAAAACTAAACTTACTATTTTGTGCAATTTTAAATAAAAATGGAATTAAAAATAATACTGCTATAATTAACGGTAAAGTTAGCCATCTATCGCTATAATCTACAGCATTTTTAAATGATAATAATATAGCCTTTAAAGCCGAAGGAGTATCCGTAATACCATTTTGACGTATAGCATTGCCTGGAGCAATTATGCTTGCAAGGAAACCGCCTACGAGAATTACAAAAGGAATAAAGAAAAACCAATTATTTTTAAGCATCTTTTTATGTATGCATAAATAACCCAGGAACAGAAGATATACAAGTACAGTAAGCAGTGCCGTTACATAATTTCCTCCGCCTATTATAAAACATAATAACGACATAATTGTATAATATACAATTTTTCTTTTCTGGAATTGTTGATTATTTATCGCAAGCAACATTATTCCAAATAGAATTAACATTAATGAATGGAAAAATGTATAATAAATGCCTCCATTATACCAATAAAATCCCTGTAATGCAGATGGAAGAAATTGAATACAAAGCGTTAAAACTACAATAGCAATTATCCAATAATTATACCGGCTTGCATTAAAGTAGTTTTTAAATACAACCTTCAATAAGAAACAGTGAGCAAAAATCAATGAAAATAGAAGTATAAATGTGGTAAGAAAATAAAAGTTTTCTCCCCATACTCCAGGTTGTAAAGCCATAAGAAAAATAGCAGAATATGTACCTTGCCAATCTTGATATGTAATACTGGTTTTTTCAATAGCCGCTCCTAATATATCGCCTATACCTCCGCCATTTACAATTGCATCATGCGTTAATACACCAAAGAAATAATCATCTCCAGACTGATGAGCATAAAAAGATATTATAAGCATTGGTATAATAGATAATATAAATAAAATACCTAGTATTATAAATATATGTTTTGAGGATATATTAAGTTGTCCAATTTTTTTCATATTAACTATTCCTTTTTTATTTTTATATTTTTTCTGTTAATATTATACATTCCGTGACATAATTTATCAATATTTATCAACGCTTTTCTTTTTTATATTAATTTAATATATTTATACAAGTAAAAACCAACAAATTTAAATGATAAATGCAAAAGTCTTGTTATTATTTCACAAAAATATATTGAAAATAGATTAATAATATGGTAGAATATGTTCATAGAACAGCCATCATTACACATTCATTTTTAAATAGTATATTTATATATTATCTGCAGGTAATAATATATAAATTGTTTCAAAAAGTAACAGTTGATATGATTAAAATATTAAAACCATTAGTAATATTTTGTTTTATCATCCTCAATAGTAAACACCTTAGCTGAAGAAACTATTATGAACGGCGCGGCGTATGACGATACGCCAATTAAAACGTTAGAAGAACAACGTCA
>CALWVB010000138.1 GCA_944384895.1 uncultured Clostridia bacterium
GCGCATAATATTAATCTTGTCAGCGCTACTCAATTTGTACCAGCTATTATTGATGCTTTTAAAATATTCCGGCCCAGTATCCCTGTAGTTTATAACTGCGGCGGATATGAATCTGTTGAAACTATAAAAGCTCTTAGCGAATATGTCGACATATGGCTTCCAGATTTAAAATATTCAAGCAGTGAATTAGGTAAAAAATATTCAAAAGTATCCAATTATTTTGATATTGCTTCAAAATCTATTAAAACAATGTCTCAAATAACGCCGGAAAATATTATTGATGATAAGGGTATAATGAAAAAAGGATTAATAATACGTCATCTTATTTTGCCTGGCAATACAAAAAACTCTATCGATGTATTAAAATGGATAAAATCAGAAATGCCGCAGGGTATAATGGTCAGTTTAATGAGCCAATATACGCCGTGCGGCAATATAGCAGAATTTAATGAATTGCAACGGCGTATTACTCGCCGTGAATATGATAAAGTTTTAAATACTTTATTTGAATTAGGTCTGGAAACTGGATTTGTTCAGGATTTATCTTCAGCTAAAGAAGAATATTTCCCGCCGTTTGATTTAACCGGAATAATATAATATTGATTTTGTTAGGACGGATAGCCTTTATAAGCGTTATTCGTCCTCTTTATTTTTCATAAGCATTACCATTACAGCTTTTTGAGCATGTAAACGGTTTTCAGCCTCTTCAAATATTTCATCTGCATGTGCTTCTAATATTTCTTCTGTTATTTCCTCTCCCCTATGTGCCGGCAAGCAATGTAATACAATAGCGTCTTTATTAGCAAGCCTCATAAGTTCGGAATTTATCTGATATCCTTTAAACGCAACTCTGCGTTTAGCTGCTTCCGATTCCTGTCCCATAGACGCCCATACGTCGGTTACAACTATATCAGCGCCTTTTACAGCCTCACACGGATCATGATATAAAACAAAATCTGCGTTATTTTTTACATAATCGTCTTCTATAACATCCGGCGTATATCCTTCAGGACATGCTACTGCCATTTTCATTCCAACTTTAAGCGCGCCTATTATAAGTGAATTTGCCATATTATTGCCATCGCCTATATAGCACATTTTAAGTCCGTCAAAGCTTGCTTTTATTTCGCGTATTGTCATAAGATCAGCTAATACCTGACAAGGATGTGAATAATCAGTAAGACCGTTTATTATTGGAATTGAACCGTATTTTGCAAGATCTTCTACTTCCTGCTGTTTAAATGTCCTTATCATAATACCGTCCAGATATCTTGACAATACTCTAGCTGTATCCTGTACAGGTTCGCCGCGTCCTATTTGTAAATCATTTGAGCTTAAAAATAATGCCTGGCCGCCTAATTGATACATACCCGTTTCAAATGATACCCTTGTTCGTGTGGATGCTTTTTGGAATATCATGCCTAAAGTTTTTCCTTCTAGAATATGATGTTTTATACCATGTTTTAATTCATATTTTAATTGGTCAGCTAAATTTAATATTTCTATAATTTCTTCTGATGATAAATCAGACATTTTAAGCAGATGTTTCATAATTATCTTACCTCCGGTTTTAATTATATTAAACTCTATCAATTATTTTTCAAGTACACTTTTAAGTATATCCAAACCACGCTTTAATTCGTCATATGTAATATTAAGCGGCGGAAGAAACCTCAACGATGCTTTAGCTGTTAATATTAATAGGCCGTTTTCAACGCATTTAGACGCAATATCTTTAGCATCAGCGTCAATATCAGCGCCTATCATTAACCCCATACCCCGTACTTCTTTTATTTGCGGTATGCTTTTAAGCTGCATAAATAACCATTCTGATTTTTCATTTATTTCATTTAAAAATTCAGGATTATTAACTATATCCAGCACATATTTACCGCCGGCGCATGCAACCGGATTTCCTCCAAATGTTGAACCATGAGTACCAGCCGACATAACATTAGCAAGATTATCATTACAAAGACATGCTCCAAGCGGCAAACCTGCACCAATACCTTTGGCTACAGTGGTTATATCTGCTTTGATATTAAAATGCTCCTGCGCTAATATTTTTCCTGTTCTGCCTATACCAGTCTGCACTTCGTCTATTATTAGCATTATATCGTTTTTATTGCATAATTCCCTGACAGCTTTAAGATAATCTTTATCAATTGGAAGTATGCCGCCTTCACCCTGTATGCATTCAAGCATAACTGCGCATATACCGTCTTTTGCAGCGTTTTCTAATACGCTTATATCGTTAGCTTTGATATATTCAAAACCTTCTGTAAAAGGATAAAAATAATTATGCATAGCATCCTGGCCGGTTGCTGATAAAGTAGTAACTGTACGGCCGTGGAATGAATTAACAAGCGTTATTATTTTATCCCGTCCGCTGCCATATTTATCAAAAGAATATTTCCTTGCAAGCTTTATTGCGCATTCATTAGCCTCCGCTCCGGAGTTACATAAAAATGCTTTGGAAAATCCTGTAGCTTTGCATAACTTTTCTGCAAACTCTACTTGTATTGGACTATAATATAAATTGGAAATATGCTGTAATTTTGCCATCTGTTCTGATACGGCCTTTACCCATCCATCATCGCAATAACCTAAGCTGTTTACCCCTATGCCGCTGCCAAAATCTATATATTTTTTGCCTTCAATATCAACAGCAGTAGCGCCTTTACCTGATACTAAAGCAACACTAAACCTACCGTATGTAGGCATAATATTTTCTTTTTCCATCAATTTTACTTTATTAAAATCCAATTTAAATCACCTTACGATAAATAACTTTAATATTATAAGAACATAGTGCCTATACCTTCATCGGACAAAATTTCAATCAATATCGAATGAGGAATTCTTCCGTCAATGATATGAGCTCTGTTTACTCCTCTGCGTACCGCTTCAACACAGCAATCTATTTTCGGAATCATACCGCCTGATATTATACCATCACGTTTTAATGATATAACCTGGCTTACCTGTACTACCGGAATAAGTGTGCTTTCATCATCTTTATCGCGCAATAGTCCTGCAATATCGGTCATAAGTATAAGCTTTTCCGCTCCAAGTTCAGAAGCTATACGGGATGCGGCAATATCAGCGTTGATATTATATACTTCACCGTCTTCGCCGTTTGCTACAGTTGATATAACTGGAATATATCCATCCTTCATAACATCATTTACTATTTTTACATTTACTTCCGATATGCTTCCAACATAGCCTAAATCTTCTTTACCACCCTGTTTCATAGCTGTTATAAGGCAGCCGTCCAAACCGCATAATCCTATAGCTTTACCGCCGTGATTACATAACAGCTGCACAAGGCTTTTATTAACTTTTCCTGCAAGTACCATTTGTACTATATCCATAGTTTCTGCATCAGTATACCTAAGGCCGTTAATAAACTTACTTTCCTTGCCGATTTTATGAAGCATTTCATTTATTTCCGGTCCGCCGCCATGTACTAATACAACATTAATACCTACTAAAGATAATAATACAATATCAGTCATAACAGCGTCTTTTAATTCATCTGATACCATAGCATTGCCGCCGTATTTTATAACAATAGTTTTCCCTGCATATTTTTGTATATATGGAAGCGCAGTAACAAGTATCTGAGCTTTATTAAGATTGGATATTTCCCTTTGTGAAGCCATTTTATTTTTACCTCAATATTTAAAAATTTAAATTATAGTATAAAACCGTTCAATGTTACGTTCCCGTAAATATGGGGCACCTGCGTGCCGCTATATAAAATATAGCGGCGAGAACGCAAAATAATTATAACTATTAAGATGCTATTATTAAGATCATATTTTGGATTTATGTTTTCACTCTGCTTAATTTTTGCAGCTTATTATTTTGCTTTTAGCGCATCCTTTGGATGCGCTGCGCAGGTGCCCCCTTTTTGCGCATGTTATCTTTGCTATTTTTATATATTAGGCTTATTAATACTATTTTTTACTTTATATTATTTAAACATACTTTGGTATATAAAAGAATATATCAAAGTATTGTTGTTACTTTATTATAAAACATATTTTTAAGTTCTATAATCACCGTTTATTTTTACATAATCATAGGTTAAATCACAGCCGTATGCCGTTGCACTGTATGGACCGTCATGCAATGTTACGTCTATTAATATTTCATCCTCTAATAATATTTTCTTAGCCTGTTCTTCAGAAAATTCTATCCCCGCTCCATCTTTACATACTTTAATTTCTCCGGCTGATGAGCTTAATGCAACATCTACCTTATTAATTGTAATATTTGCTTGTGAATAACCTAATGCACATAATATTCTGCCCCAATTAGCATCTGATCCAAACATTGCTGTTTTTACAAGATTAGAACATATAACAGCTTTTGCAGCTTTACGCGCTGTTTCTTCTGTAGTAGCTCCTGAAACTTTGCACATTACTAATTTTGTAGCGCCTTCGCCGTCTTTAGCCATCATTTTTACCATTTCAGTACAAAGAGCTGTTAATGCCGTAGAAAAAGCTATATATCCATCGCCAAAATCATTAATTTTTTTATTTTGTGCTGTACCTGACGCCATAATAGATACCATATCGTTAGTTGAAGTATCGCCGTCAACACTTAACATATTAAAGCTGACGTTTACCGCATCATGAAGCGCACGGTCTAATAATTCCGGATGTATATCTGTATCCGTTGTAATAAAGCATAACATAGTAGCCATATTAGGATGTATCATACCTGAACCCTTTGCTATTGCTCCAATTCGGCATGTTTTCCCGCTAATAGTAAATTCAACTGCTAATTCTTTTTTAACAGTATCAGTTGTCATGATAGCTTCAGCTGCATCAGAAGCGCCTTGCGCACTTAGACATTTTATCATATCCGGTACAGCTTTGCGTATAGGCTCTATATCAAGCGGCTGTCCTATAACGCCTGTGGAAGCTACAATAACATCCTCAGGGATTATTCCTAAAGGATCAGCAACAATTTTACACATTTCTTTTGCTTTTTCTATACCGTCGGCATTACATGTATTTGCATTTCCACTATTACATATAACAGCTTGTGCACGTCCATGATTTATATTATATTTTGTTACTACAACAGGAGCTCCTTTTACTAAGTTCTGGGTATATACAGCCGCTGCTGCACATGGCTTTTCTGAATAAATAAGTGCTAAATCTTTTTTATCTTTATTTTTTCTTATTCCGCAATGTACACCAGCCGCCATAAAACCAATTGGCGCTGTTACCGAACCGTCTATAAATTTATATTCCATAATTTATCTACACTCCTATCAAAAGAGTTATTTTTTTATTTTTATAATATAATATATAAAACATATGCTTTATAAAATAATCTTTCCGGGCTTCTTTTATTAATCTTTAAGAAGCCCGGTTACAATTTTAAGTATAATTATACAACAATATGATATATTATGCAATAGATATTATATTAAAAACTAGGCGGCGCCATTGTTAATCCTGCTGTTTCTTCAAATCCGCAGATTATATTCATATTTTGTATAGCCTGGCCGGCAGCACCTTTTACCATATTATCTATTGCTCCCACAGTAATAAGCCTGTTTGTATGCTCATCCTTATGGATGGAAATATCACAGTAATTTGAAAATTTTACATTTCTTAAATTTGCGGTTTGTCCTTTATTTAATACCCTTACAAATATTTCATCCTTATAATATTCTTTATAAAGCGCAATTATTTCATCCAAAGAAATATTTTTATTTAATTTAGCATAACAAGTGGCTATAATACCACGGTTAATAGGCAAAAGATGAGGTACAAATGTAATGCTAACATTTTCGCCTGATATCATTTTAAGTGTCTGTTCAATTTCCGGCGTATGACGGTGTTCGCCTACTTTATATGGCGCAAAACCTTCGTTTAGCTCTGGAAAATGCGTATTTTTAGCAAGTCCTTTACCCGCACCAGTAGCTCCGGATTTTGCATCTATTATTATAGTATTAGCATCAATAATTTTATTATATAAAGCCGGTGCAAGCGATAATGGGACAGCGGTTGCATAACATCCAGGATTTGCAATAAGTTTTTTGCCTATTATATCTTTTCTGAATAATTCCGGCAAACCGTATACCGCCATATCATGAAGACTTTGATTTATAAATTCACATCCATACCATTGACGATATTCGATTTCATCTTTAAGACGAAAATCAGCGCCCATATCTATAAAATATTTACCTTTATTTATACATTTTTCAGCTAATTCCTGTGATAATCCATGCGGCAAAGCAGCAAATATAACATCAGATTTTTCAATTGCTTCATCCTGCCCTGTACATTTATCATCAAGTATATTAAAAAATGCCGGATATATATCGCTGATTGGCGTGTCATCAAAGCTTACTGAACTAAGAGCTGCAATCTCTGCATATGGATGCGATAATAATATTCTTGCTAATTCTGCTCCAACATATCCAGTAGCTCCAATTATACCAACTTTTACTTTATTAACACT
>CALWVB010000139.1 GCA_944384895.1 uncultured Clostridia bacterium
TTGCACAGATAGCGCGTACAATAGCGCGTGCATTGCGGCTTAATGAGGATCTTACTGAAGCTATTGCCTTAGGGCATGATTTAGGCCATACCCCATATGGACATGCAGGTGAACGGGCGCTCAATGAAGTAGCGCCATGTGGCTTTACTCATTTTGAACAAAGCGTTAGAGTGGTCGAAGTGCTTGAAAATGATGGTGAGGGCCTTAATCTTACTTGGGAAGTGCGCAATGGTATTGCCTGTCATACACGAGGAGAAGAAGCGGCAACTTTGGAAGGGCGTATTGTTAGGATAGCGGATAAAATCGCTTATATTAACCATGATATAGATGATGCTATGCGCGCTGGAGTATTAGGTGAGTATGATATACCGGCTGATATACGGCATGGTTTGGGTCATAAAAGAACAGATAGAATTGATACGCTGGTATTTTCAATTATTGAAAATAGTACGGATAAAGATTATATCAAAATGGATGATCAAACATATGGCCTGTTTCAGGAGCTGCATAAATTTATGTTTCAAAGCGTTTATACAAATCCTATTGCAAAAGGTGAAGAGGGTAAAGCTAAAAGTATGCTTGTGAAAATGTATAAATATTTTGAAGATAATCCAGGCCAAATGGAAAAACGTTTTAATTTTAAACCGCATACCAGCCAAATTGATAGAGCGATATGCGATTTTATTTCAGGTATGTCGGATAATTATGCTGTAAAAGTTTATACAGATTTATTTATCCCTAAATCATGGCAGGGTTATTAAAATTTATAAAAATTATAAATAAAATCTAAAATATATAATATACAAATCTAATACTAAAATGATAAAAGTAAATATAAGTATATTTTATATTACTTATATTAAATATGTTTGGTTACGTTATTGCAGTAATGGGTCTCTTGCGTGCATTCATATTTTATATGGCTGCTGTATGCAAAATAATTTGCTATTATTATGATGTTTGTTAATAAAAAAGTATTGTTTGTTATTATTAATCCAGACTGTTAAGACAACATTATTTTGCTATTAGCGCATCTAAACGATGCGCTGCGCAGGCGCCCCACGATTATCGGGTGTAGGTTCCTTTATCCCATTTTTATTAATATTGGTTTTACACGGTTTTTAGTTTTCTGTTATTTAAACTATCATGTATACAAATTTTTTTATTGCTTACGATTAAATTGATCATTATGCGTTATATGTTTATATTTTCAGCTAAAACTATAAATATTTAACCTGCTTTAAAGGAGGTGGTACATATAGCTCTGCCAGCAGAATTTTTAATGGAATTAAAATTACGCAATGATATAGAAAGCGTAGTATCAAGTTATGTAAACTTAAAGCGTGCGGGACGTAATTTAACAGGATTATGTCCGTTTCATAATGAAAAAACTCCGTCTTTTACCTTGTATACTGAAGATAATACCTTTTATTGTTTTGGGTGCCAGGCTGCAGGGGATGTTATCACCTTTATCAGAAGGATAGAAAATCTTGATTATATAGAAGCGGTAAGATTTTTAGCCGACCGTGCCGGAATGAGTATGCCGCAGGAACATGGCGACGATGGACAAGCTAAATTACGCGGCCGGATATTGGAAATGAACCGTGCGGCGGCAAAATTTTATCATATGAATTTAACAAAGCCTGAAGGCCGTATTGCTTTGGATTATTTACGAAACAGAGGGCTTGCTGATAATACCATAAGAAAATTTGGTTTAGGATATGCGCCTGACAGTTGGGATGCATTAATAAAGCATCTTCATTCTTTAGGATATTCACAGGGGGATATGATAGCGGCTGATCTTGCGGTAAGAAGCCGAAATGGAGGAGCTTTTGATAGGTTTAGACATAGAGTAATGTTTCCGATAATCGATCTTAGAGGCGGCGTGGTTGGATTTACTGGAAGATTATTGGATAAGGATAAACAAAAAGGGAAATATGTCAATACATCGCAAACATTAGTTTTTAAAAAAAATCAACAGATTTATGCGCTTAATACAGCAAAAAATAATAATAACGGCACACTTATATTATGCGAAGGCAATATGGATGTTATAGCTATGCATCAGGCCGGCTTTACTAATGCTGTCGCCGCTATGGGTACAGCCTTTAATGCTGACCATGCGAGAATATTATCGCGTTACTGTGAAAATATAATAATCGCTGGGGATAATGATGAAGCTGGGCAAAAAGCAGTTGAAAAAGAGATAAAAATTTTGCGGGACGCTGGTATAACAGTAAAAATATTAATAATACCATCGGGAAAAGATGCTGATGAATTTTTACGTGAAAAGGGTAAAGACGGGCCGGCGATATTTGCAAAATTAATACAGGATGCTGTACCGGATATGGATTTTAAATTATTAAAATCACAAAGCGGGTTTAATATGGATACGCCGGAAGGCCGGGTGGAATATTCTAAAAAAGCTGTTGGGATTTTATGCGATATAGATAATAGATTAGAACGTGAAATATATGCTGCAAAAATAGCGTCGCAATTGGGAGTATCTAAAGATTCTATATTAACTCAGGTATCTTTACAGCAAAAAAGACGGCTAAAATCCAAAGAAAGGCAAACTTTTAGAGAAATTCAATTAAAAACCGGAGGTTATAGTGATAAAATCAACCCGGATAAGCCAAAATATTTGCGTGCGGCAAGAGCAGAGGAACAATTAATATCAATATTGATAAATAATCCGGAATTATTAAATGATATGACAAAACGTTCCTTGCCGGGATTATTTATTACTAAATTTAATAAACGGTTATTTGAAGAAATAGCTTTGTCTATTGATAACGGATATACAGGCTATGATGAAATATTAACCGATTTAAACCGTGCATTTGATCCTGAAGAGATTTCTGTGGTACATGCTATCGCTTTGCTTAGAAATCCATCAGGGATGGGTAAAGGCATAGCAGGGTTGGATGAAATAGATGATTACTGTGAAATATTAAAGCAGGAAAATGAAAAGATAGAAACAGCTTCTGTCAGCGATATGAGTATAGAAGATGCTGCTAAAGCTTTTGAGAAGATAAAAAATATGAAATTAAGGGGATAAATATTTATGGCAACAGATAAGAAAAATGCTTTAAAAGAACTCATTGAAATGGGTAAAAGCAAAGGCAGGCTTACAGGTAAGGAGATATTAGATGCATTAGAGGATCTGGATTTTGATCCGGAACAAATGGATAAATTATATGATTCTATCGAGAGCCAGAATATTGAAATAGTAGAAGATTTTGCTGATGATGAATTTGAAGATCTTGATATTGTATTGGATGGCGCTGATGAAGAATCTGATGTCGGGACAACTTCTGATGTAATTGCAATAGACGACCCTGTAAAAGTGTATTTAAAAGAAATTGGGCGGGTTCCTCTTTTAACACCTGAAGAAGAAATAGAATTAGCTGTAAGAATAAACAATGGCGACGTAGCGGCAAGAAAACGTTTATCAGAAGCTAATCTGCGCCTTGTCGTATCAATTGCAAAAAGATATGTAGGCCGCGGTATGCAATTTTTAGATTTAATACAAGAGGGTAATTTAGGTCTTATTAAAGCTGTAGAAAAATTTGACCATACAAAAGGCTTTAAATTTTCAACTTATGCTACATGGTGGATACGCCAGGCTATAACAAGAGCTATTGCTGACCAAGCAAGAACTATACGTATACCTGTGCATATGGTTGAAACAATAAATAAAGTAAAAAAAGTACAAAGCCAATTGCTGCATAAAAACGGACATGACCCAACAGCTGATGAAATTGCTGATGTATTAGGTTTACCTGTAGAAAAAGTACGTGAAATTATGCGTGTTGCACAGGAACCGGTATCATTAGAAACACCTATAGGCGAGGAAGAAGATAGCCATCTTGGTGATTTTATTCCAGATGATGATGCTCCGGCGCCTGCTGATGCAGTATCGCATACGCTTTTAAGGGAGCAATTAGGCGAAGTATTATCTACACTTACTCCACGGGAAGAAAAGGTATTAGTGCGTCGTTTTGGTCTTGAAGACGGACGTTCCCGTACTCTTGAAGAAGATGGCAAAGAATTTAATGTTACCCGTGAACGTATCCGTCAAATAGAAGCTAAAGCATTAAGAAAGCTGCGTCATCCTAGCAGAAGCAAAAAATTAAAAGATTTTCTTGATTAATAATCCGCCAAAAAACGGTAATTAGTGAATATAATTTACGAAAGCACATTGTAACAATAGGGTTAATAAAGAAAGCTTGACGAATTATATAAAAAAAGATTATAATACATGTACAAAGTTTGATTAAAACTATAAGGTGGTTTTTAAAAAAATTATCCATAATAAGTTTTAATTTATTATAATAATTTTATGGAGATATGGAGCGAGCTTTTTATGCATATGACGCTTGAAGCGGATTACGCTGTTAGAATAGTACATTGCCTTTCAGAAAATGATAAAAAAATGGATGCACAGAAAATATCAGATGAAACTTTTGTATCAAAACGGTTTTGCCTTAAAATATTGCGTAAACTTGTTGCAAATAATATAGTAAAATCTTTTAAAGGCGCCCATGGAGGTTACATAATAGCGCGCCCGGCATCTGAAATTACCCTTAGGGAAATTATTGAAACAGTAGATGGAGAATATAAATTTTCACGCTGTCTTAACGATGATTTTGATTGCAGTAAAAATCCGGATAAAATGTGTCCATTCCATTGTGAATTTGATAATCTTTCGAAAATGGTAAGAGAATTTCTTGATAATATAACTATAGATGGGAAACATAAATCTGTAGATGCTTAAAAGTTTTACCTGTAAAAAAACAACGTCCCCTTGTGTGCCATATACCGGCGAACATTTGACGGTTATTGCAAATAAGGGGCTGTTTTATATAATTTTATATATTTGTATGTTTATTAAAAAAACAAAAAATATAATTTTATGAAAATATTTTTAAATACAGATAAAATACAGAAAAAGCATTATAATATTAAAAAATCTGATAAAAACAACTTAAAACAGATTAAATTGCCGTATCACAAAAGGGGGGGCGCCCGCTAAGCGCATCTTTTGATGCGCTAAATGCAAAATAATATTTAATAATAAAGTTAAGATAAAAAATGAAAAAGATACTTCTTAAAAAATAGTGTCTTTATATAGAGAATTATTTTGCATAGGGCAGCCATATGAAATATGGCTGCGAGCGGGCGCCCCCCCTTTTTAAGGTAACGTAAGCGGGTATTTTTATAAATAAAAAATGATAGATACATTATCTTTAATATGTATGGATCTGTTTTAGAATATGATGTGGTTTAAATTAAAATAATGTGATAAGATTTTATTATTAGAAGGTTGAATAAATTATGCTTAAAAAAATTGCCCATATATGTTTTATATCATCTTTTATATGTATAAGCACAGCAGTTATAAAAGCAGCATTTTTTGAAAAGGCTACTTCAATTGGAATTATTGGTACACTTGACGGACCTACAACCGCTTATATTGCTGATAAAGTTATGAGTGATAAATATAATATAAAAAAGATATTTTGTTTATCATCTGCATTATTATTTGAAACAGGATATATATTAAAATCAATAGAAAAAATAAACAAATAAAATAACGGAAAAATATGTTATAATAAATAAAACAATAATGAGAAGGAGGCGGCTTTATTTTGGGATATAAATCTGATATTGAGATTGCACAGGAAAATATTATGGCACCTATTACAGAGATAGCTGATGCAGCCGGTATTGATGAACAATATCTGGAGATGTATGGAAAATATAAAGCTAAAATAGATAGTAATCTGTTAAAAGATATGCAGGATAAGAAAGATGGTAAACTTATTTTAGTAACAGCAATATCTCCAACTCCAGCTGGTGAAGGTAAAACTACAACATCAGTCGGTTTAGCGGATGCATTACATATCATGGGAAAAAATGTAATGCTATGCTTAAGAGAACCGTCGCAAGGTCCAGTGTTTGGCGTGAAAGGCGGCGCTGCCGGCGGCGGATATGCTCAGGTTGTGCCTATGGAAGATATCAATCTTCATTTTACAGGGGATATGCATGCAATAAGTGCGGCAAATAACCTATTAGCGGCTATGATTGATAATCATATATTCCAGGGTAACAGCTTAGGAATAGATGTGCGCCGTATCACATGGAAACGCTGTGTTGATATGAATGATAGGCAATTAAGATTTGTAACAGATGGTTTAGGCGGCAGGATAAACGGTATGCCGCGCGAAGATGGATTTGATATAACAGTAGCGTCGGAAATTATGGCTATATTATGTCTTTCACGCGATCTTATGCATCTTAAAGAAAAGCTTAAATCAATTGTTGTAGGATATACAAGAGAGGATAAGCCGGTAACAGCGGGCGATCTTAATGCTCAGGGCGCTATGGCTGCGCTGTTAAAAGATGCCCTAAAGCCTAATCTTGTGCAGACATTAGAAAAAACTCCAGCATTTGTGCATGGAGGACCATTTGCTAATATAGCTCATGGATGTAATTCTATTATGGCTACCCGTATGAGTATGAGATTAGCTGATTATACTGTAACAGAAGCGGGTTTCGGAGCTGATTTAGGCGCAGAAAAATTCCTTGACATAAAATGCCGTATAGCTGGAATAAAACCAGCGGCAGTTGTGCTTGTAGCAACTGTAAGAGCTTTAAAGCACCACGGCGGAGTATCAAAAGATGAATTAGGAATAGAAAATCTGGATGCTTTAGCAAAAGGTATGCCAAATTTATTACATCATCTTGAAAATATAACAAAACAATTTGGTTTGCCGGCAGTTGTAGCTATAAACCGTTTCCCAACTGATAGTGAAAAGGAACTGGAATATATAAGGGAGCAATGCGCTCAGATGAACGTACCGGTTGCTTTATCGGAAGTATGGGGTAAAGGCGGTAAAGGCGGTATAGAATTGGCTCAGGCTGTACTGGATATTATAGAAAAATCTGAAAATAATTTCAGGTTTATTTATCAGGACGATATGCCGATAAAAGATAAAATAAATGCAGTAGCTACTAAAATATACGGAGCTGATGGCGTTGACTTTACTCCCGGTGCATTAAAAGAAATAAACAAACTGGAAAGCTTAGGCTTTGGTAATATGCCGGTATGTATGGCAAAAACACAGTATTCTTTTTCAGATGATCCGAAAAAATTAGGATGGCCTAAAGATTTCAGGATTACTGTACGCAATATAAAAGTATCTGCAGGCGCAGGTTTTATAGTCGCGCTTACAGGTGATATTATGACCATGCCGGGATTGCCTAAAATACCGGCAGCGGAAAAAATAGATGTGGATGAAAACGGTAAAATTTCAGGTTTATTTTAATAAGTAGCACCAGTTTAATTTGGCGTATTTATTGTGCATTTTTGCACAATAAATATTGCATCTATAAATAATAAATAAAAAATAATATTCTTTTCAAAATACAATATGCCCATGGATAACAAAAAAATGATTAGTAACAAAGTGATTATATATGAGATATATTCATGCTAATAAATTATAATGTTATCCAACCTGTAGGGAACATTATATCTATACCTGTAAAAGGCAGGATTGAACTGTGCCGGATGCGGGATATAATTTTGTTTAGTGTTACTTAGTCATTTGGAGTTTTTAAGAGAACAAAAATATAATAGCAAATAATAGATTAGGGTAATTATAATTATCTTGTAATTCTTTAATAAATAATCCGGAAGAAAAATTTCTGTGTTCTTTGGAAATTGCCGGTTTACTAACAGTTATATTTACTGCGGAGGATTTAATAAATTATGTATAATAAAAGCTGTATGGAATTTATAAATATATTATCATCAAAAGCGCCGGTACCGGGCGGAGGAGGAGCCTCTGCTCTTGTAGGCGCTGTTGGTACTGCATTAGGAGCTATGGTGGGAAATCTTACATTAGGCAAGAAAAAATATGCAGATGTACAAGAGGATATAAAGCAGCTTCTTATAAAAGCAGAAAGCCTGCAAAACGATATGCTGGAGCTTATTAATAAAGACGCTTTAGCTTTTGAACCATTATCAAAGGCATATGGATTGCCTAAAGATACGCCTGAACAACAGCAATATAAAGCCGAAGTTATGGAAAATGCGCTAAAAGTAGCGTCAAGCGTTCCGTATGAAATTATGGAAAAATGTATGGAGGCGATAGATTTACATGAAGAAATGGCTAAAAAGGGTACAAAAATCGCCCTTTCCGATGTGGGCGTAGGCGTAGCTTTTTGTAAATCCGCGCTCATGGGAGCCTCGCTTAATATATATATTAATACAGGACTTATGAAGGATAGAAACTATGCTGTTGAATTAGAAAACAAAGCTGATGCATTAATTGAAAAGGGTACAAAAAAAGCGGATGAGGTATATAGCTTTGTAATGTCAAACATAAGGAAAGGATGATAAATCTTGGCTGAAATATTAAAAGGTATGCCGGTTGTAAAACATATGAAGGAAAGTCAATTGGAACAGGTAGAAAAATTGCGTGAAAATGGCGTTATACCTAAATTAGCTATAGTCAGGATAGGGGAAAAACCGGATGATTTATCCTATGAAAGAGGAGTAATCAAACGTTTTTCCGGAGTTAATATTGACGTTGAGGTTTTTGAATATCCGGAAAATATCAGCAATGATGAATTTATAAAAGCATTTGAAAAAATAAATAATGATGATAAAATCCACGGTATACTTTTATTCAGACCGTTCCCTAAAACTATTGATGAAAAACAGGTTATAAGAGTATTTAATCCAGCAAAAGATATGGACGGTATGTTAAATGAAAATATCGCAAAAGTTTTTTCCGGCGATGATTCCGGTTATGCTCCATGTACTCCACAGGCGGTTATGGAATTATTAGATTATTATAATATTGATTTAACGGGTAAAAAAGTAACTGTTGTGGGAAGAAGTATGGTTGTAGGTAAACCGTTATCTATGATGCTGCTTAAAAAGAATGCGACCGTTACAATATGTCATACAAGAACAAAGGATTTAATGGCTGAATGCAAAGCAGCTGATATAGTTATTGCAGCAGCAGGCGTTGCTAAGATGCTTAACGGCGATTATATATCGGACGGCGCTATTGTAATTGATGTTGGGATAAATGTTGATAACGACGGAAATTTATGCGGGGATGTTGATTTTGATAGCTGCGAATCTAAAGCCTCAATGATAACACCGGTACCAGGTGGAATCGGTACGGTTACAACCTCTGTTTTAGCTCAACATGTAATAAAAGCCGCTATGTTAAAAGTTTGATTAATAATTTTATACGTCTTTTTTGGGTATGCTAAATATATAAAAATTTTTTATATATTTAGCATATTGCAATTTAATGAGAAATAATAAGAGAGTTCATATGTTCGGCAAGTCACAAATAACACAAAAGATGATATGCATGATATATGGTTCAGACGAATGACGGACTATATACTTGAATTTTACTGCGGTACCGTTTGATAGCGATTTAAGAATAAATAATTATGAAAGGCAGGATACTAGCCGCAAAAGATATTTTTAAGCTGTTTTGTGCGAGTTTATGTATCATATAGTAATTAAAGATGAAATTATTAGTAACAGGCGGAGCTGGATTTATAGGGAGTAATTTTATACGGTATATTTTAAAAAATCATCCGGATTATGAAATAATCTGTGTGGATGCGTTAACTTATGCGGGAAATACTGATAATCTTTTTGAGATTATTGAAGAAAACAAAATAAAATTTATTAAGGAAAATATCTGTAATAAAGACGGAATTACTCAAATATTAAGAGATAATTTACCGGATATAATAATAAATTTTGCCGCTCAGACTCATGTTGACCGGTCGATAGATAATCCGGAAGAATTTATTAAAACAAATATATACGGGGTTTATGTACTGTTGGATTGTTGTTTGAATATAGGGATAAACCGGTTTCATCAGGTATCAACAGATGAGGTTTATGGAGACCAGTATGAAGAAAATATGAGCTGTGATGAAAACTATCCGGTTATAGGCACAAATCCATATGCTGCGACAAAAGGCGCCGCTGATTTATTAGTTCAGTCTTATCATCATACTTATGGCCTTTATACTACTGTTACAAGGTGTGCGAATAATTTCGGTCCATATCAGAATAAAGAAAAATTAATACCAAAAGTTATTTTCAATGCCATTTATAATAAACCTATCCCTATATATGGTAACGGTAGCAATATACGGGATTGGATTTATGTTCAGGATCATTGTTCAGCTATAGACGCTGTCATATCAAACGGTAAATCAGGTGAAATTTATAATATAAGCTCGCATAATGAAATTGCTAATATTGATCTGGTTAAAACCATATTAAAGCAAATGAATAAGGATGAACAGCTGATAACTTATGTAGACGACCGGTTAGGCCATACTATGAGGCATAGTATGGTATCGGATAAAATTGAGCATGAATTGGGATGGAATGCAAAATGGGAGTTTTCATTGGCATTAAAAGAAACTATAGATTGGTATATGAATAATTGATCTATTTTATAAAAACAAAAATAACAAAATCTATATTATCCTAAATCATGCAATATATAAAAAATAAAAGTAGAAATATGCAATATAATATAAAAGAAAACATTTAAGGTTCTGTTACCGTTACAAAGGGGGCGCCCGCGTACAACCATATGAAATATGGTTGTTTTTGCAAAATAATTTGCTATATAAAAGTAACTGAGTATTTAAGATAATACTAGTTTTACTTTATAACTCAGCCTGAGTATTAAAAAATTATTTTGCATCCGGCGCATCTATATGATGCGCCACGCGGGCGCCCCCTTTTTGGTGAACGCTAACTGTTATATTATTAGTTTTTTAATTAAGATATAGTTTTTTTATTTATACTTTTTTATCTTGCGTTATTTATATCTCATTTGCGAATATTATATAATATAGGAATCATTACGCGGATTAAATAACTTTATGTAAATTATTTGGATTAATTTACATAAAGTTATTTAAATATTTGTATTGTCATAATTATTATTTTGTTATTAAAAATAATCCAGCAATACATAAACATATGCCTACAATCTGTTTTGTATTGATTCTTTCTTTATAAAGGAATAAACCCACAAAAACTAAAATACATGCTAGGGCAATATTAGCAACAAGTGAAGCTGTATTTACTTTCCAACCAGCTCGATAAACGTTAATATATCCAAATTCCAAAGCAACAATACTTATACCTAGTACAATAGCTGTCCAATTAAGCCTTGATAATTCTGTAGTAAGCTTTTGATGATTACCTTGAATAATATACATAATAAAAGCACAAGCTGCAGCTACTAAATATGTAATAGTTAATGAGAGAAATGCATTTGCTTGAGATGGTGTGGATTTTGTTACAATATTATAAACAACATTTGCTAATACAACTATAGCAATTGGCCAGATAAAACTAAACATATAAACCCTCCGTTAAAAATAAAATAAGCAGCCAAGCAAAAGCCTGACTGCCGGTAGGTGCTCACCCGTTTATTTTTTTATATTATACCATTAATATGATACTTAAATTACACATTTATAAAATAATCATATTAATAAATAGAGATAATCCTATTTATTTTTGAAAATACAAAAGGAAATGTACCGATTTTCGCTACAAAGGGGCGCCCGCGGAGCGCATATTTATGCGCTCCCTGCAATATGCTTCTTTATAAAATATTTGCTACTTAAGAAATATATTTTTCTTAGTAAATCTTATGCACAGGCGGCTTTCAGCCGCCCGCGGGCGCCCTAATGCTTAAACAGTATCTTGATTTTTTTTTAATAAATGATAGATGAAAAATTATATCATCCATTAAATAAATTAATTTTATACTTGTATTATTTACAATACATTTACGAAATGGATATTATGTCAAAAAAATGATATACGCAATAATTATAAGTTTGTGTTTTATCGCTTTTTATTCATACATTTAATTAAAAATGAGTATGACAAGCTTCACAATCGCCGATTTCACCAACAATTGGTTCAGGATCAATACCCTGGCGGCGATAATAATCAGCAATTGCTGATTTTACAGCTTGTTCAGCTAATACAGAACAATGTATTTTTGCAGGAGGCAAGCCGCCTAATTGGTCGATAACCTGTTTATTAGTAATCTTTAAAGCTTCTTCAATAGTTTTGCCTTTAATCATTTCTGTTGATACAGAACTTGTAGCAATAGCTGCACCGCAACCAAATGTTTTAAATTTAATATCGGTTATAACACCATTATCAATTTTAAGATACATTTTCATAATATCGCCGCAAACCGGATTACCTACTTCACCGATACCGTCGGCATCTGGTATTTCGCCTACATTGCGAGGATTAGCAAAATGATCCATAACTTTATCAGTATATGCCATAATAAATTCATTCCTTTATATAAAAATATTTATATTAATTTTTTAAAGTTTAATAAGAATAAAGTTTGTATTTACATACAAATATAAACATATAGTATAATTAGTTTAAAAAATTACAAAATAAGCATAAATTATGCATTTTCTTTTATAATTCGTTCCCAGAATGGAGACATTTTCCGGAGATAACTTATAATCTCAGGGAGCTGTTCAAGAATATAGTCTACATCTTCTTCAGTATTATAATCGCCTAAAGACAATCTTAATGAACCATGAGCAATTTCATGAGGCAACCCGATAGCCAATAAAACATGGCTTGGATCAAGAGAACCGGAAGTACAGGCTGAACCGGAAGAACAGCAGATACCTTTTAAATCCATCCATAACAGGAGGGATTCGCCTTCTACGCCTTCAAAGCACATATTGATATTGCCTGGAAGACGTTTTTCGCGGTCGCCGTTTAAACGGGAACGTTCTATTTTTAAAGCACCGTCTATTAAACGATTGCGCATAGCCGTAAGACGTTGTGCGCGTTCATCAATATTTTTAACAGCATTTTCAATAGCAACACCAAGGCCGACAATGGAAGCGGTATTTTCTGTACCAGCTCTGCGGCCGCGTTCCTGCGCTCCGCCGTCGATAAGATTTTTAAATCTGATACCTTTGCGGATATAAAGAGCTCCGATACCTTTTGGAGCATGGATTTTATGTCCTGATAAAGAAAGCATATCAATATTTTGTTCTTTTACATTTATATGAACCTGCCCGACAGCCTGAACAGCATCGGTATGGAATAATACGCCTTTTTCATGGCATAATTTTCCGATTTCAGCAATAGGCTGTATTGTACCGATTTCATTATTAGCATACATAATAGTGACAAGAGCTGTATCAGGACGTATAGCAGCCGCTACTTCCTCAACACGTACAAGACCGTCGGAATGTACGTCCAGATATGTTATTTCAAAGCCTTGTTTTTCTAAATGCTGAGCAGTATGAAGCACCGCATGATGCTCAAACTTTGTTGTAATAATATGTTTTTTACCTTTGGGTGCTAAAAGTTCAGCAATTCCCTTTATAGCCCAGTTATCTGATTCAGAACCGCCGGAAGTAAAATAAATTTCATTAGATTCAGCGCCTAAAGCTGCGGCAACCTGTTCACGGGCATGTTCAACTGCACTTTTTGCAGTTTGTCCGAATTGATAAAGGCTGGATGGATTTCCGTATTGCTCACTTAAATAAGGGAGCATAGCATCAAGTACAGGTTTAGATACCTGAGTGGTAGCTGCATTATCTGCATATACAAAACGTTTCATTATATTTAAAGTCCTCCTTTTATGAGCACATATGGTTATAGCTTACATTTATTATATTATACCTTTTTAGTAGTATATGCAATAGTAATATTAATAATTATATAAATTTCTGCATTTTACACAGAATTTTGCGCTTTTTTAGCCGCCTCAACAGCAAGACGGTCACAAAGTTCATTTTCTGGATGCCCTGCATGACCTTTTACCCAGATAATTTGTACGTCATGTAAAGCAATAACATCCAATAGTTCACCCCATAAGTCTGGATTAAGAGCTGGCTCATTACCCGAACGTTTCCAGCCTTTAGCTCTCCAGGATTTAGCCCAGCCTTTATTTATACCGTTTGCAACATATTGTGAATCGGTATAAAGCGAAACTTCGCATTTTTCTTTTAAAGCTTTAAGTCCTGTAATAGCTGCGAGAAGTTCCATACGGTTATTGGTAGTTTCTTTAAAACCGCCGCTTAATTGTTTTTCATTATTACCAAATCTTAATAATACACCGTAACCGCCTGGGCCGGGATTACCGGAACATGCGCCGTCGGTAAATATATCAACATGTTTTAATGCCATAGAGATTTGTATCCTCCTAAAATTGTATAATATAATGAATATTTGGGAGGGAATTTTTCCGTATAAATATGTTATAAATACTTTGACATTATATTTTACCACCTGTTTTATATTAATACAAGTAGTATTATTATAACTCATCTTTATTTATATGTAAGAGTACAATAGATATTGGACAGGTAAATAAAAAAGGATGAAGGATAGAGCCTCATAGGTTATAGTTGAGTTACAACACACCAACTAGCCGAAAGGAGGCCATATCCTTCATGGCCACAACGGCAAGGTTAAACGCAGTCACAGAGAAGACCAGAAGCGTTTTTATTCCTCCCGTTCTTTCTTTTCACTTGAAGATTTCGCCAACCAACTTGTTCTCCACAACCGTCGCTCTAACTACCTCCATATGCGCCATCCCAATTGGCTTTCTCCTTATGAGCCCTTTTTCCAATATCTTTGATAAAGCTATATTAATCTAAATTACACATTAGCTAAAAAACTATAATAAAAATAAAATATAGTATGTCAGCTTTAATATTATTTATATTATATAAAACATTCCCCACGGAGCTACGGTAAAAAAGGGGCGCCTGCGTGCAACCATATGAAATATGGTTGCCGAATGCAAAATAATTTGCTAAATAAAGAAACTGAGTATTAAAGATAATACTAGTTTCTCTTATTAACTCAGACTAAATATTCAAGAAATTATTTTGCGTAAAGCGCATCCAAAGGATGCGCTGCGCAGGCGCCCCCATAAACGGTACTTTTACATTATTTGTTGCTTTTTTATTTTAGTTTTATTATTTATTCTTTTGTTTTGAGTGATTTAAATTATCTTTGACAATCCTACATGTTATTACAACTCATGTTTATTATAATTGCGGATGAAATCAAACTATTTGATTATATAAGCAACTCTATATTGTAGGTATTTGGATTGCCTGGTATAATGGATACCAGTAAATGAAAATTTAAGAGGAGAATATAGATTGATTCGCAAATTACAGGAACCTGATTTAGACAAAATTGCAGATATTTGGTTGACAACAAATATATGTGCTCATAGTTTTATTGACGCACAATATTGGCACAATAATTTTCAAGCTGTGAAAAAAATGTTATCCCAGGCAGAAATATATATTTATGAAGATAAAAATATAATACAGGGATTTGTTGGATTAAACAATGATTATATTGCGGGAATTTTTGTGCGTAAAGAAAAGCAATCTAATGGAATTGGAAAACAACTTTTAGATTTTATAAAAAATCAACATACAAAATTGACATTAAATGTATATAAGAAAAATACACAGGCAATAAAATTTTATCACAGAGAAGGATTTAAAATCAAAAATGAAAATATAGATGAAGATGTCGGAGAAAAAGAATATGAAATGATATGGGAACGGTAATATAACTGTCTGATTTTTAGGTAATTATATATTATAACACGACTGATTATTGTATATTTCAATGAATTATTTGTGAATAGGAAAATTAAAAATATAAAAACTTAAAAAATAATATAATATTAATATTATATTATTTTTAATGCTTATATTCTACAAAATATATCAAATAAAATTATGTGACTATAATTTTTTTAGGGTATACAAAATATTAATAAAATGTTAATATTTAAGGGAAAATAATTGCATATTACATAATAAGAAATATCAGATTTACAATAAAAGGTGGTCTGTTTAATATGAGTCAATTCAGCGCTGCTATGCTGATGTCATTAATTGCCGGAGGGGCAACAGCTATAGGAAGCTTAATGGTTATGTTTGGCAATAAAACCAATACTCGCTTTTTATCATTTGCATTAGGCTTTTCAGCAGGTATAATGGTATATATATCAATAGCATGCTTACTTCCGGAATCTGTAGAATATTTATCATATGAATTAGACACTGTAAAAGCTGGGTTATTATCTATAGTATTTATGTTGATAGGCATAGCTTTATCAGCTGTTATAGATACATTTGTACCAGAATTTGAAAATCCGCATTCATTAAAAAAAGTTGAAGATACACATGATAAAAATATAAATAGTCTTTATAGGGTAGGCGTTATGTCAGCTGTTGCTATTGCAATACATAATTTTCCAGAAGGTATAGCAACTTTTATGACAGGTTATGGTGATATATCAAAAGGAATGTCTATAGCTTTTGCAGTAGCGCTTCATAATATCCCAGAAGGTATAGCTGTATCAATACCACTTTATTATGCTACTGGAAGCCGAAAAAAGGCTTTTGTATTATCTGCTTTATCCGGACTTACAGAACCTCTGGGAGCATTGCTTGCTTATTTAATATTAGCTCCGTTTATGTCCGATTATCTTATGGGTGCTATTTATTCTGCTATAGCAGGTATTATGCTATATATATCATTTGATGAATTATTGCCCGCATCAAGACAATATGGTCATGAACATTCATCGGTATTTGGAGTTATGATCGGTATAGCAGTTATTGCAGTAGGGTTATTATTTACTCATTAATATAATTTAGCTTAAACAAAATAATAGAAAAAAGCGTCTGGTCACTTTATTATGACTGGACGCTAATTCAGTTTAGTAAATTATTTTAAATATTGATAAATTTAATATAAATTATAAAATAAAAAGTGAAAAGAATTTTAATATATCAGGAGGATGATTATGGAATATTATGAACATAAAATACAATATTATGAAACAGATAAAATGCAAGTAACGCACCATTCAAATTATATTAGATTTATGGAAGAAGCAAGGGTTTATTTTTTAGATAAAATTGGATGAGGTTATGATAAAATGGAAAAAGAAGGCATTATATCCCCAGTTGTCAGCATAACATGCGATTATAAAAAGACTACAACATTTACAGATGTCATATGTATATCTATTAATGTATTGGAAATAAGCCCGGCTAAATTAAAGCTAAGTTATATAATGACAGTGGATAATCATATTGTTTGTACTGCAAGCAGTACGCATTGCTTTCTTAAAGATGGTAAGCCGATAAATATAAAAAGACAATATCCTGAATTTTATAATTTAATGAATGATTTATCACAAAAGTAATTTTGATCTTAATTAAATATGTTAAATAAATATTTAAATATAAGAATCCAAAGTAAAAATAAGTATACTTTATTATTTTTATTAATAGAAAATATTTACTATTGCGTTACCGTTACAAGGGGGGCGCCTGCGCAGCGCATCTTTAAGATGCGCTAGATGCAAAATAATAACTGATAAATCAAGGTTGTATTATAATATAAACAAATATAGTCTTAATGAAGTTATTTTCGTAATATAACCAGATTATTTTGCATAGAGCAACCATATTTCATATGTTTGCACGCAGGCGCCCCCAATGGGCGTTACTTTTCACTTTTTTGTTATTTTATTTAGTTTGGATTTTATTTTAAAATGAATTAATCAAGTTATAATTATTTATTTATATATTTTATATGTATGTTTTATATTATGGATATTATTTAAATTGCCTTTGACAAAATGAAAATTTAAATAATAATAACTCAAAATTTAATGCAATTATATATAGAATAAAAATAATTGAATTAGGTTAGAATGACCCTCTTTTGGCAATAATATTATAAATTAGCTTGATTCGGAAAAAAGGAGCGGTCATAAAAATATGAAAGCAGTTATAATTGCAGGACAAGATGGAAAAAATCTACGTCCGTTAACATGCAACATACCATTGGCAATGGTAAGAATATGTTCAAAACCTATATTAAAATATATATTGGATTTATTATCATTAAATGGATGTGATAAAGCAGCAATAACATTAGGCTATTTGCCGTCCAAGATAACAGATGAATTCCCAGATGATATATATAAGAATATATTTCTAGATTTTATTGACAGTATACCAATAGACGGACAAGCACAGCTTATAAAAACAGCTGCTTATGATTATAATGAAGATTTTATGGTTATAAAGGGCGATATTATAACATCAATTGATTTGAATGTTGCTATGGAACATCATAAAATGAGCGGTGCAGATGTTACAATAATTACTACTCAATGCAATAATCCCAATGACAGATCTTTAATAAGCATTAACAATCAAAGTAAAGTGGACGGTATAATTAATAATCCTTCATGGGCCAATATTGTAACAAATACAATTGATGCTGGGATATATATTTTTAAACCTGAGGTATTAAAATATATACAAATGGAAGAAAAATGGGATATTAATACTCAGCTTTTGCCATATTTATTAGAAAAAGGTATTGATATAAGAGCATATGAACCAGATGGATATATAAAATGTATAAATAGTATAGATACTTATATATCATGTCAAAGGGATGTATTGGATAATAAGATTAAATGCTGTGCAGGAGAGATTGCTGAAGGTATTTATTGCAAAAATGAATTGCCAAAAGGTGATTATACTATACTTCCACCAGTTTATTTTGGAGAAAATATTGCTATTGGAAATAATACGGTTATAGGACCATACAGCGTTATTGAAGATGGATGTTCAATAGGAAAGGGAGCCAATATAAAAGGTTCGCTTATGCTTACATGCAGTACATGCGGTGATAAAGCATCATTAACAGGGGCTGTGATATGCAGTGGTGCAAAAATAAAAAAATATGCATCTGTATATGAAGATAGTATAATTGGAAACAGTGCAGTAATAGGAGAAGGCGCAGCAGTTAATGCTAATATAGCGGTATGGCCAGGGAAAAAGGTAGAAAATAAAGCTATTATAAAAGAAAATTTAAGATATGGTTTAGCAAAAAGCGAATTATTTGATGATGAAGGAATATCAGGAACAACATGCTGTGAAATAACGCCGGAATTATGTTCAAAAATTGGAGCCGCTATAGGCAGCATCTATAAGGGTGCCAGGATAGGAGTAGGTTCTGGGTTTTCCAGGGCATCATCTATGATGAAAATGGCGGTTATTTCAGGAATATTATCTTCAGGAGCCCAGCCGCTTGATTTTGGCAGCCTTATATATTCACAATTTAATTTTTCTACAAGTTTTTGCGGCATAAAAATGGGAATATATATATCTTCATCAGCTAATACATTTATGTATATAATAGGTGAAGGCGGTCTGCCAATTTCTCGGGATATTGAACGGGAAATAGAATCAAGAGTAAATAATGACGAATTTATCCGTTGTGGATGGGATAGTATAAAAGAAACAATGGATATGACAGGTATGGGCGGAATATACCGTCAAGAATTAATAGGATTAGCATCAGGCAGTCTTATAGGATTAAAAATAACAGTAAAAGCATCCGATAGGCAGTGCAGACAGTTATTAAACGATACATTGGAAAAATTAGACTGTGGCAGCGGAGAAAATATTAATGTGCATATAGGCGGTTCCGGACGACAGGCAGCATTTTATAGTGAAGAAACAGGATATATCTGGCCGGAAAGAGTATTGGCAATGAGTTGTATACCGGAATTTGAAAATGGCAGAGATGTAGCATTACCGGCAGATGCACCAGCTGTTATAGATGAAATTGCAGCTCATTATGGAAGAAAGGTAAAAAGATATATGTGCTGTCCAACAGATGGATGTGATAAAGAGGCGCGTTTACTGGCAGCACAACAGCATTTTACAAGAGACGGCTTTTTTCAGGTAATAAAAATATTAGATTATATGAAACAAAAAAATATTACACTTGCACAATATAATAGTAGGCTACCGGAATTTTCTGTTGTAAAAAAAGCTATGTATGTTTCAAATAAGATTGGCGGTATAATGAGAAATTTAAGTGAAAAAGGGAAAAGAACAATTGAAGGAATTGAGATAGACACAGGTGAAAGATGCCGTAGAATGCTTGTTAAACCTACAAAAAGAGGAAAAATGCTGCAAATGATAATTGAGGCTATAGATACTGAAACAGCAAGCGAACTTTGTTCAGGATTAGAAAAATTTATAACAGAAAATAATATGGAAAAATAAATAATCAGTAATTTAAATATAAAGAAAAGAATATTTATAAAATATAATCTAATGGAAATGTTATAGGAATAATAAAAAACAAAAAAATATTATAATACCTGATAAAAAATAGACTAAGATAAACAAAAGCGTATGAAAAGTACTGTTTCTGAAAAGGGGGGCGCCTGCGTAGCGCATCTTTTTAAGATGCGCCGGATGCAAAATAATAGCTGTTAATTTAGCACAGGCTAATATATAGAATATGTATTGTTTAAGCGACAGTATCTTTATATTAAGAATTATTTTGCATTTAGCCGCCATATTGTGAAATATACGGGTGAAAATTACTATTATTTTGTTTCGGTTTCTGTCAAACATTTTGGCCATCTGTCATGCAATATGGCGGCACGCAGGCGCCCCCTTTAACCTTTCTGTAACCGGTAGTTTTTACTGTAAGTTTTCAAATAAGAATAATTAATCTAACTATATATAAAGACAACCTTATTATTAAAATGTATAATTTAGATTAATATAGCTTTCTTGAAATTCTTGACAAAGACAAATGCAAAAGGTATGATTATAATCATATTGACAAATACACCAATTGACGTATATGTCAATGACAAATACGTTAATAATTTATAAATACAGTTCGGTATATTTATAAGATATTAATAATTCATAAAGTATATTTTATCCGTTGCGAACGGTTTATTATATTTTTTATCTCTGGAGAATATTTATATTTTAAATTAAGAGTTTTTTGCATAGCGCAGGGCAATAAAACTGTATATATCCCAGAGATGTACATCTTATTTTTATAAAATTTTATATGAGAGCTATAATATAGGTAATACAGATAATTTTATGTAATGGAATAAAATAAAGGGAATAATCATAAATTTTAATTATATAAAACTATTTATATATGAAAGGGCATAACGAAAAAATATTCGGTATGCTTTAGTTATTTGTATGCCTATAAGACAGCCTCTCAAAGATTATGGAGGTAAATTTTAGTGACATCTGAAGTGAAAAATGTATTGCTGGAGAAAAAACCAGTAAAATCAGCGGCTGTACAAGTTAGAAAAAAAGGATCAGTACGCCGCCGTCCATCGCAGGGGACAAGGCATAAAAGTAAGATACTGCCTGTAGATACTCCTAATCCGGTAAAAATATATTTTTTAGGCGGATTAAATGAAATAGGTAAAAATATTACTTTATATGAATGCTGTGGAGATATGATAATAGTAGATTGCGGTATGGCTTTCCCAGAAAGCGATATGTTGGGAGTAGATTTAGTTATACCAGATTTTACTTTTATAGAAAAAAACCGCGATAAAATTCGTGGAATATTTTTAACCCATGGTCATGAGGATCATATTGGAGCATTACCATATTTATTAAAAGTTATAAATGTTCCTATATATGGCACAAGGCTTACTTTAGGACTTGTTGAAGCAAAGCTTAAAGAGCATAATCTTTCAGCAAAAGCAAAATTAATAGTAACAGATTCAGGCGACCGTGTAGATGTAGGCTGCTTTGGGGTAGAATTTATAAGAGTAAATCATTCTATACCTGATTCAGTTGCATTTGCTATTAATACACCGTCTGGAGTAATAGTACAAACAGGAGACTTTAAAATTGACTGTACTCCTATACAGGGAGAAATGATTGATATAGCTCGTTTATCTGAATTAGGAAAACAGGGTGTATTAGCGCTTTTAGCTGATTCGACTAATGCAGAAAAACCGGGATATACAAATTCTGAACGTTCGGTTGGACAATCATTTGATATTTTATTTAAAAGAGCTGCTGATAAACGTATAATAATAGCAACATTTGCTTCAAATATACAAAGGGTACAACAAATAATAAATGCAGCTCAGGCTCATGGAAGAAAAGTGGCTGTATCAGGCCGCAGTATGATAAATGTTGTTAATATAGCTGTTGAATTAGGATATTTACAAGTGCCGGATGGTGTTATAATTGATATAGATACAATAAACCGGTATCCGGATGAAAAGGTTGTGCTTATAACTACAGGAAGCCAAGGCGAACCTATGTCAGCTCTGACACGTATGGCTTTTGCTGATCATCGTAAAGTGGAAGTAGGCCCGCATGATTTTATAATAATTTCAGCAACACCTATTCCAGGCAATGAAAAGACGGTCAGCAAGGTAGTAAACGAACTGTTGAAACATGGCTGTGAAGTTATTTATGAAAAAATGTATGAAGTACATTCATCTGGACATGCATGCCAGGAAGAACTTAAAATAATGATGGGTATAGTAAAGCCTAAATATTTTATTCCTGTTCATGGCGAGCGTAAACATCTTATGAAACATGCTGAGCTTGCTAAATCAATGGGTATACCTAATAAAAATATATTGATAGCTGATATAGGCAATCAGGTGGAAATTGATGAAAATAAAATGCGTCTTGCTGGAACGGTACCGGCCGGCCATGTAATGGTAGATGGACTTGGTGTAGGAGATGTAGGCAGCATAGTATTAAGAGACCGTAAACATTTATCTGAAGATGGTATAATAGTTGTGGTTACTACAATAGATGCTGAAGATGGCCATATATTGACAGGACCGGATGTTATTTCAAGAGGTTTTGTATATGTAAGGGAATCGGAAAGCTTATTGGATAATGCAAAAATAATTGTACAGGATGTATTGGAAACATGCGTTAATAAAAATATACGTGAATGGGGTACTATAAAAAATAAAGTCAGGGATGAATTATCTCGTTATTTATATGAAAAAACTAAGAGAAGCCCTATGATATTACCTGTTATAATGGAAATATAATTTTTATAAATAAAAAATTATATGAAGGAGGAGTGATAGCTTTGAAAAGAAAAGGGTATTTGCCGCTTCTGTTTCTTGCATTAGTAATATTTTGCGTGGTTTTAGTAGCTTTTACAATAACTGCATGGTTTACGCATAATGTACAGCTGTTTATTGCGCAGGCAGTTGTATCGGTTGTGGCAATAGCGTTTTCAGTATATTGTATTGCTGATTTCAGACGGCAAAACTATAATTATATAAAACAGGTATCCTCCTATTTAAATGCTGCAAATAAAGAAAGTATAGCAGGAATTCCTATACCAGTAATGGCTGTCAATAAAAACGGCATAATAAAATGGTATAATGAATCAATGAGGCTTTCTGTATTTGGTTCAAAAGATTATATAGGATTAAATTATGAAAAGGTATTAGGTAAACATACGCTGGAAGAATTGGCTGACAGTACGGTTGAATTAACGTTTAATAAAAAAATATATTCAGTTTTTACCGGAAAAATACAAACTTCCGGCGATTACATATATGCAATGTATTTTGTTGATGAAACTACGCTGAAAAATACCAGTCGTGAATATAATGAATCCAGGCCGGTTGTAGCTCATGTTATAATAGATAATATGGAAGATTTATTGCAGCATGCTAAAGAAAGCGAACGTGCTCAATTATCGGTTAAAATAGAAACCATATTGGAAAAATGGTTAAGCGGTACCACGGGATTTTTTAAGAAAATAAATAATTCACGATTTTTAGTAGTAATGGAAGAACGCCATCTCAGAAAAACTATAGAAGATAAATTTTCCGTATTAGACGAAGTGCGTGAAGTAACAGTAGGAGAACGTACTAACGCCACTTTATCAATAGGGGTAGGCCGCGGAGGAAAAACTTTTAAAGATTGTGAAGCTATGTCAAGACAGGCTTTAGAAATGGCTTTAGGGCGCGGCGGCGACCAGGCGGCGGTAAAAACCGATCAAGGGTATGAATTTTATGGCGGCGTCTCAAAAGGTATAGAAAAACAGAGCAGAGTACGTACAAGAAGTATAGCTAATGCGTTAACTCAGCTTGTATTAAGAAGCGATAATGTATTAGTTATGGGCCATAGTGCATCTGATCTTGACTGTTTAGGCGCGGCTGTCGGCCTTTGGAGAGCAATAAGGACGATAGGAAAACCATGTTCAATAGTAATTGACAGGGAAAAAACTTTAGCTATGCCTCTTATAAAAAAACTTGATAATATGGGTTATGCAAATATAATGGTATCGCCCCAGGAAGCGCTTACTATGATAACAAGGCGAACAACGCTTATTATAGTTGATACACATAATCCAAATTTCCTTGAATCAAGCGAAGTATATAAAAATTGCCGTACTATAGTTGTAATAGACCATCATAGAAGGATGGTTGACCATATAGATAACGCAATGATATTCTTCCATGAACCTATAGCGTCTTCAGCATCTGAAATGGTAGCTGAGCTTATTCAATATATGGATGACAGCGCTATAGGAGCTGTAGAAGCAGGAGCTTTATTATCCGGTATTATGCTGGATACAAAGAATTTTATTTTGCGTACCGGAGTTCGTACATTTGAAGCGGCTGCATATCTCCGTAAAAAAGGCGCTGATACTGTAGAAGTAAAACAGCTGTTTAATAGTTCAATTGAAAGTTATCAGCAGAAAGCGCAGTTAGTAGCATGTGCAAAAATATATAAAAGAAACGCTATTGCATGCGCTCAGCACGGCGGAAAAGAAATGAGGATATGTTCGGCGCAGGCTGCGGATGAATTATTATCAATCGAAAATGTGGATGCGTCTTATGTTATGTATGCAGATAATGATAATGTATATATATCAGCGCGTTCAATGGGCTTAGTTAACGTACAGCTTGTTATGGAATGCTTAGGAGGCGGAGGCCATCAAACTATGGCTGGTGCACAGCTTGCAGGAATAAAGCTGGATGAAGCTTATACAAAACTTATTGCGGCTATAGATTCATGCAGCAGCGGTAAACCGTCAAAACCTATGCTTCCAGGGAAAATAAAAGATGAAAAAATAGAAAAAACAGACAATATACAGCAATTAGAAGAAATAAAATAATAAAAATCATCCCAGATTAATTAGATAAAAGAAAGGATGTATAAAAAAATGAAGGTTGTATTAAAAGCCGATGTAAAAGGTTCTGGAAAAGCCGGGGAAGTAGTAAACGTTTCCGACGGCTATGCAAGAAATTATCTTTTGCCAAGAGGTTTAGCTATAGCGGCTGACGCACAGGCTATGAACGATATAAAAAATAAGGAAGCGGCAGCAAAACATAAAATAGAAGTAGAAAAAGCGGCGGCTCAGGCTGCGGCTGATAAAATTAACGGTAAAACGGTTAAAATTACTGCTAAAGGCGGTACAGCCGGAAGATTATTTGGTTCTGTTACAGCAAAAGAAATCGCTCAGGCTATTAAAAATCAGTATAATTTTGATGTTGATAAACGTAAAGTTATAATTGAAAATGATATTAAAGCATTTGGCACATATGAAGCAGAGCTTAAATTATTTCAAGGTATTACTGCAAAATTTTTTGTAATGGTAGCAGAGGCATAATATTACAAAATTATCTGTTTTATTTATGTTATTATAGAAAAGAGGTCGAGTAAAATTGGCTGTTAATGATATTGGAGGAGCGGATATATCAAATCTTCCGCATAGTTTAGAAGCTGAACAATCAGTATTAGGAGCTGTTTTGCTCGATCCTGATTGTTTGGCTGAAATTGCGCCAATACTAAAACCAAGCCATTTTTATTTAGCACAGCATAGAGCTATATATGAAAAAATGCTGCTGTTATTTCAATTTGGTAAACCGGTTGATTTTGTTACGGTACTGGAAGAATTAAAAAATGACGGAGTATATGATGAAAATTCCGGCAAAGCATATCTTTTGCAGTTAGGGCAATTGGTACCGTCGGTAAAAAATGTCCGAAGATATGCTGAGATAGTACGGGAAAAATATGATATACGGTCGTTAATATTAGTATCCCGCGAAACTATTGAGGATGCATCCGACGGTTCTGCTAAAGCAAACGATTTGCTGGATGCGGCTCAGAGCCGTATAACCGATATACGCGAAGGCCGTGATACAAGAGGATTAAGGCGTATAAGCGATGTAATCGCCGCAGATTTTTATGACCGTTTACAAATGTTAAATTCACCTGAAGCTGACCAATATGCAGGCATACCTACTGGAATAGGAGGTATTGACGCTGTATTGGATGGGCTTCATCCAACAGATTTAATATTATTAGCGGCAAGGCCTGGTATAGGAAAAACATCTTTGGCGACTAATTTTGCTACTCATGCAGGGGCTAAACTGCATAAAAACGTATGCTTTTTTACATTGGAAATGAGCGCTGAACAGCTTGTCGGAAGAATGGTATCATCAGTAGCGGGTGTGGATTATGAAAAAATACGTAAAGGCCGTTCGCTTGATACATCCGATTGGGCTAAAATAGGACAGGCTGCTGATTATTTATCTCATGCTAATATTTTTATAGATGATTCCAGCGGCGTTACAGTAAATGAAATGCGGTCTAAGCTGATAAGACAGCAAAATGTTGATTTAGTAATCATTGACTATTTAGGATTATTAAGATCAGGCCGGCATATAGATAACCGTGTGCAGGAGGTTTCGGAAATAACACGAAGCCTAAAAATAATGGCAAAGGATCTTATGGTTCCGGTATTAGCTTTATCACAGTTATCGCGTGAATCGGATAAAAGGTCTAACCATGTGCCGCAGTTATCCGATTTAAGAGATTCCGGTTCTATTGAACAGGATGCTGATATAGTAATGTTCCTTTATAGAGAAGCTTATTATAAAGACGGCGATGAAGAAAAACCTGCTGATCCAAACAGCGCAAAATGTATTATAGCAAAAAACCGCCATGGTAAAACTGATACGATACCGCTTTATTGGCAAGGCCAATATACAAGGTTTTCATCACAGGAGAGCAGACGTGAAGAATAAAATCCATGAAGCTATAAAAAGATATAATATGATCTGCAGGGGAGACAGGATATTGGCGGCTCTGTCAGGAGGCGCCGATTCAGTTACCCTGCTTCATTATTTATTCGTATATAGGGATATTTTGGGCATAACTGTTGAGGCAGCGCATGTAAACCATATGTTAAGAGGTAAGGAAGCGGATAGGGATGAATTGTTTTGCCGCAGCTTATGTGAAAATATGGGTATAAAATTGCATGTGAAAAAGATCGACGTAAGAAAAATAGCAAAAGATAAAGGGCTGTCAGAAGAGTTATGCGGAAGAAATATAAGGTATGAATTTTTTGATGAAATAGTGAATAACAGCGGGATGAAAATAGCTACGGCGCATACATTAAGCGATAGTATTGAAACAATGATATTTAATCTTGCAAGAGGTACAGGCCTTAAAGGTTTATGCGGAATACCGCCGGTAAGAAAGAATATAATACGCCCGCTTATAAATTGTTATAGAAGCGATATTGAAAATTATTGTAAAGAGCATAATCTTGATTATGTAACCGACAGTACAAATCTTGAGGATGATTACAGCCGTAATTTTATTAGGCATAATATTTTGCCGCAGTTAAAAAATATTAATATAGAAGCTGATAAAGCTTTAGGCCGCACTATAAATTGGCTGCGTGAAGATGAAAATTATTTATCTTTAATGGCTGGCGATATGTTAGAAAAGATAAAAACAGACGATAATAAATATGATATTCATGATTTAATAGATTGTCCGGTACCGGTCAAAAGAAGAGTTATTGCAAAAATATTAAAAAATAATTGCGGAAATATCTCATCAGAGCATATTTTAGAGTTGGAAAATTTACTTAATAAAACAGGAAGCGTTAATCTTCCCAAAGACTTAAAAGCAAAAATAAAAGACGGATTTTTAATAATAACGCCTCAAAATGAGGATATTAATAATTCGGCGAGATTTAACGAGCGTGTAATAAAATTGGAAGAAAGCATACAATTTGCTGAAAAAACAATATATTTACAAAATCTTAGCATAAAAGATTATAATTTTTTGAAATTTATTAATAAAAAGTTATTTTATAATTGCTTTGATTGTGATATGATATACGGTGATTATAAATGCCGCACAAGGCTTGACGGCGATTATTACCATCCTTTATTAAAGGGATGCGGTAAAAGTCTTAAAAAATTATTTAATGAATTGAAAATATCTAAAGAAGAACGTACTAAACGCCTAATTTTATGCGATAATAATGGCATAATATGGGTTGAAGGTATTGGAATAGATGAACGGGTAAAAATAACTGATAAAACTAAAAATATTGTTCTAATTAATATTAATGGAAATAATTCTTTAATATAAAAGATTTATTATATAAAATAATTTTTGTTCTATGGCAATTTATAATTTAAGTAAAAAAATATAGCAAGCAATTTTTATTAACAAGGTAAATATTTTAGCAACATTTTATATTTTAATATTAGTCATTTATTGAGGAGTGAACAGCAGATTGAATAAGAATGTCAGAAACGCACTTATTTATATTGGTATACCGTTAATTGTAATACTTATTATAGCGTTTATGATGAATCAGGATCTTAACGCGGCATCAGCTCCAAAGTATTCTGATGTAATTGCAAGATTTGAGAATATGGAAGTAGAAGCATTTTCTCTTAAATTGGAAAACTGCCGCTTAGATATGCAGCTTAATAAGGAATACAATGGAAGTAAGGAAATGGTATATTCGGTAGCGAATTTTACAACCTTCTATGAAGATATAAAACCATATATAGAAGAGTATGATAAAGAGCATCCGGATAAACCGATGGTATATGATTTTGAACGTCCAGGCGATGTGCCATGGTTTGTAAGCCTATTGCCATCGCTTATAATGATCGGCGCGCTGATTTTCTTCTGGTATTATATGTCCAAACGGATGAGCAGTATGGACGGCGGCGCAAAGACTATGAATTTTGGCAAAGCAAAAGTAAAGCAAATGGCGGATGAAAAACGCAAGACAACTTTTGCTGATGTAGCGGGAGCAGATGAAGAAAAGGAAGAACTGCGTGAAATAGTAGAATTCCTTAAAAATCCAAAGAAATATAATGAATTGGGTGCAAGAATACCAAAAGGCGTATTGCTTGTAGGCCCTCCGGGTACAGGTAAAACTCTTTTAGCAAGAGCTGTTGCCGGTGAAGCAGGAGTACCGTTTTTCTCAATATCCGGTTCTGATTTCGTAGAAATGTTTGTCGGCGTCGGCGCTTCCCGTGTAAGGGATTTATTTGACCAGGCTAAGAAAAATTCACCATGTATTATATTCATAGATGAAATCGATGCTGTTGGCCGTCATAGAGGCGCTGGCCTTGGCGGAGGACATGATGAACGTGAACAGACATTAAACCAATTATTGGTTGAAATGGATGGTTTTGGAGCTAATGAAGGCGTTATCATGATAGCCGCTACCAACCGTCCTGATATACTTGATCCGGCTTTAATGCGTCCGGGACGTTTTGACAGACAGATTACAGTTGGTTACCCTGATATGAAGGGCAGATATGCCATATTAAAAGTACATTCCAAGGGTAAGCCTTTAGCGCCGGATGTAGATTTAATGACTATAGCTAAATCAACATCAGGATTTACGGGCGCTGATTTGGAAAATCTTTTAAATGAAGCTGCTTTATTAGCTGCACGTAAAGATTTAAAAGCTGTTACAATGGAAGAAATTGAAGAAGCTACAATTAAGGTGGTTGTAGGTACTGAAAAACGTTCCCATGTAGTCAGCGAAAAAGATAAAAAGATTACATCATATCATGAAGCAGGCCATGCGGTTGCATCTTATTTTATGCCAACCCAGGATCCTGTTCATCAAATATCTATTATTCCGCGCGGTATGGCCGGCGGATATACAATGTCATTGCCAAAAGAAGATAAAAGCTATAAGAGCCGTCAGGAAATGAAAGAAAATCTTGTAGTTTTATTAGGCGGACGTGTTGCAGAATCATTGACTTTAGATGATATCTGTACAGGTGCATCAAATGATATTGAACGCGCTACACAAATAGCCCGCAGTATGGTAACTAAATATGGTATGAGTGAGAAACTTGGACCTATTTGTTTTACTGGAAGCGAAGGCGGAGAAATATTCTTAGGCCGTGATTATGGCCATGCAAAAGAATATTCAGAAACTGTAGCAGCACAGATTGATGAAGAAACAAAAGATATTATTTTGACTGCATATAATAAATGCAAAGAAATATTATCACAGCATATGGATAAGCTTGAGGCTGTTGCTCAATTCTTATTCCGTAATGAAAAAATGGATGGAGATAAATTCAGAGCGGTTATGGAAGGCAAACCAGTTGAAGATAATTAATTTTAGATTCTGTTTTGGGTTGTAATCCTATCGCTTTGAAAGGATATTTTATATACTATGCGTAAAAATATAACAAGAATCCTGTTTGGAGCTACAATAGTAATTGCAGCAATATTTATTTTGCTAAATGCATTTGGAGTAATTCATTTAGGCAGATTGCATTATTGGGATTTCTGGCCTGCTATTCTAATAATATTAGGTATAGGAGCAATTATATCTGATAAACCTAATGTTTGGAATTTAACATTAACAGGAATAGGTACATTCTTTTTCTGCCTTGAAATGGGTTGGATACAAAGCCGTATAGCAAAGACAGTATTAATATGTTCATTGCTTATAATATTGGGAATCTGGCTGATGATTGGTTGGATATTTAAAAATAAAAAGCAGGATGACAATCAAAATAATTATAGTCCGCCTCCTAATCAAGGTCCTTATCAGAATAACGGAGGTTATCAGCAAACCCCATATACAAATGAATGGACACAAGGTACTGGTAATTATGAGCAAAACCAATATAACCAGCAAAATGCGTATTATCCACCAAACCAAGAACAGGGATATAATGTAAATTCATATAATCAAAACCCTAATAACAATGCCACAGGACAGGCAGATAATATGAATTATAAACAGCAATATAATACGGATTATTCATACCAAGATGACAAAGAGAATATGTATAAATAAAGCTATATTATCCTAAATCATGAAATATATAAGAAATAAAAGTACAAATATGTAATATAATATTAAAGAAAACATTTAAGGTTACGTTACCGCAAAAAAAGGGGGGCGCCTGCGTGCAACCATATGAAATATGGTTGCCAAATGCAAAATAATTTGCTATATAAAGATGATGAGTATTTAAGATAATACTAGATTTTCTTTATAACTCAGCATGAGTATTAAAAAATTATTTTGCGTAAAGCGCATCCAAAGGATGCGCTGCGCAGGCGCCCCCATAAACGGTGCTTTTACATTATCTGTTGCTTTTTTTATTTTAGTTTTATTATTTATTTTTTTTTGTTTTGAGTGATTTAAATTATCTTAGAAAATCTATATAATGCTGTTTTTTGTGTAATTATAAGGTTGTAGAATTTAAAACAAAGGTAAAGTACAGGTAATTTAATATGTCAAAACAGCTGTAAATATGGAGAATGAACTGGGATATTTAGTTGTATTGACTTTCTATAAATTTAATAATAAACTGTCATATAATATCCGGCCTTTTATTAAGGCCGGAATGTATTTTACTAAGAATAAATTAGTATTATTTAGTAATATTTTATAAAAATAGTGGTAAAAAACTATTGACATTATATTGTATGGCGATTATAATATTTCTAATATGCAAATGGTATAATAGAAGATATTATAAATATATTATTTATATAAATATAGCCTTTATCTGCCGGCCGGCGAAGGGGGATAAGGGCTATTAGATTATTATGTCTTTATCAGCCGGAGAAACGGAGTGTTTTATGGCAGGGAAAAAATATGTCCTTACAGAAACCGGACGAGATAAACTTATTAATGAACTTGAAGAATTAAAAACAGTTACAAGAAAAGAAAATGCTGAAAGAATCAAAGTAGCGCTTTCCTTTGGTGATTTATCTGAAAACAGCGAATATGACGAAGCAAAAAATCAACAGGCTAAAGATGAAGCAAGAATTATAGAAATAGAAGAAATATTAAAAAATGCAACTGTATTAAATGAAAGTGATTTAAATACAAATGCTGTAACAATAGGATCAAAAGTGCGCCTTTTAGATACAGAATATGATGAAGAAGTAGAATACCATATTGTAGGTTCAACAGAAGCAGAACCAATGATGGGTAAAATTTCTGATGAATCACCTGTTGGAAAGGCATTATTAGGCCATATGGTTGGAGATAATGTTGAAGTCGAAGCTCCAGATGGCATATTAGTATTAAAAATTCTTGAAATATCCAGATAACGGCGAACTTATATTTAGATGCCGTAGCCATGAGTAAAGATTTACCAGGCGAAAGCTGCTGCGGCGCTTTCGCCTTTTTTATTAATATGATAAAATATATAAGAAATATAAAAAGAGGAGAAATATAAATATGGATACAAAAAAGACTCCGGCAGAGCAGCCGCAGCAAGATTTAAATGAAATATTAAAATTACGCCGTGAAAAATTAGAAGTATTACAACAATCAGGTAAAGATCCATATAAAATTACAACAGCTGAGCAGGATATACATAATGCGGATATTATAGCAAGATTTGATGAATTGGAAAATCAAGATGTTTCTATATGCGGCCGTATTATGACATGGCGTGATATGGGTAAAGCTAATTTTATAGATGTACATGACGCTACCGGACGTATGCAGGTTTATGTACGCCGCGATGATATTGGCGAAGATGAATATGCAGAATTTAAAAAATGGGATATCGGCGATTTAGTAGAAGTAAAAGGATTTGTATTCCGTACCCGCAGAGGCGAAATTTCCATACATGCAAAGGCTATTAAGCTTATATCAAAATCATTAATACCATTGCCGGAAAAATATCATGGTTTAAAAGATACAGATTTAAGATATCGTCAAAGATATCTTGATTTAATAGTAAATCCTGAAGTAAAGGATACTTTTATAAAACGCAGTAAAATTATAAGCGCTATAAGAAAATTCCTTGATGATAAAGGTTTTATAGAAGTAGAAACCCCTATACTTAATACAATAGCGGGCGGAGCTGCAGCACGTCCTTTTATTACTCATCATAATACCCTTGATATTGATCTTTATTTAAGAATAGCTCCTGAATTATATTTAAAACGATTAATAGTAGGCGGTATGGAAAAAGTTTATGAAATCGGCCGTTTATTTAGAAATGAAGGTATGGATGTAAAACATAATCCAGAATTTACATCAATGGAACTATATCAGGCTTATACTGATTATAATGGTATGATGGAAATCACCGAACAAATGATTTCTTATGTAGCTGAGCAGATATGCGGTACAACAACTATAACATATCAGGATCAGGAAGTAGAACTTAAAGCACCTTGGAAACGTCTTACAATGGTAGAAGCTGTTAAAGAATATTGTAATATAGATTTTGATTCATTCCGTTTAGATGATGAAAAAGCAAGACAAGCCGGTAAAGCTTTAGGTATTGAAATAAAAGGTGATGAAAGCTGGGGCGATATGCTTTATAAATGCTTTGATGAAAAGGTAGAAGAGCATCTTGTCCAGCCAACGTTTATTATGGATTATCCTGTTGAAGTATCGCCTCTTACAAAACGCAAACCAGACCGTCCAGAATTGACTGAACGTTTTGAATTTTTTATAACTAGTCGTGAGATGGGTAATGCATACAGCGAATTAAATGATCCAATTGATCAAAGAGAACGTTTTATGCATCAAATGGAGCTTCGTGAAAAAGGTGATGATGAAGCTAATATGATAGATGAAGATTTTCTTAATGCATTGGAATATGGTATGCCTCCAACAGGTGGTCTTGGCATAGGTATTGACAGATTGGTTATGCTGTTAACTAACAGTTATTCAATCAGAGACGTATTATTATTCCCTACCATGAAACCATTGAGTAAATAAGGTACAGTAAAAAAACACCATTTTAAACAAAATGGTGTTTTTTAATTAGAAATTTAACAATGGAGTCCGCTGCGAATTTGAGGACTCTATAAACCGCCCGCTGAGAGAGGGAGAGGATAAAAGAATAAGCAAAGGAACAACCTATCTGGTATAATGGCGATTGTACAAATCGTCAAAGAAACAGCAAGTATGTTCTGCATGGCAAATAGTTTAGCATATACGAAAGTGGGTATGCAAGCAGTACATAGTATTGTCTAAGATAAATTAAATCACTCAAAATAAATAACCGATAATGAAAAAGTACCGTTTACAGGGGGCGCCTGCGCAGCGCATCGTTTAGATGCGCTGGGACGCAAAATAATATTAATAATATTATAACCTTGGTTAAAAAAAGGAGCAGGTATTCTTAAAATACAGAATATATTTATACGATGTATTATTTTGCGTAAAGCAGCCATATGCAATATGGCTGCACGCAGGCGCCCCCTTTTTAAGTACCGAAAACGGATATACTTTTAATATTATAATATGTATAATTTTACTTTTATAATTTATATTTAGGATATTATATGAATCAGGTTAATATAGCTCAAAAGATAGAATATAACATATAAGGAACAGATAGATAAAAATAGGAATTATATAGAATAATTCTTTTTTATACAGATTATATTGAGCATAAATTTTATTTATATTTTTACTAATATATAACGAATGCTTTAGATAAGGAAACTTGATATATAAGAATAAATGTGATATAATTATAAATTAATAATAATATTTTTAATGATAAAAATGAGTGTAAAAAATAGATATTACAGTGAAAGAAATATATTAGT
>CALWVB010000140.1 GCA_944384895.1 uncultured Clostridia bacterium
AAAAATTATATGAATATAATAGCCTTAAATGCGCTGTAAAGAATATTAGTGAACGCATTCAGGAATTAAAATTAATGCAAACAGCGTTATCAAAAGGTATTATAAGGGAACGGGTACAAGGTGGTAAAGCATCAAGCAGTGAAGACCAGAAATTATCAATTATTTGTGAACTGGATCGTTTACAAACTATATTAAAAATTCGTTCCAGTGATTTACGTCGTATAGACCGCGCATTAAATTCTCTTACTAAAGAACAGCAAACTATTTTACGTTATTTTTATATAGATGCTTATGATAATCATATTGAACGCCTTATGCAGGATTTATGTATGGAACGGCGTACAGTATATTATAAACATGATGCAGCCTTGCGTGATTTTACTATTGCAATGTACGGCGTATGTGATTTTTAAATTTTATACATAAATTGTTTATTTGCACAAATTATGCACAAAATATCCTATTTTCAATGCTATAATAATATTGTAATAAATTGTCAAAAACGGTCGTTTCTATATTATATTAAGGAAACGGCCGCTTTTTCATAAGGGTGGTGAATAAAATATATGGATTATATCACAGACGACTTAGAAAAACAAAAAATGTATGACCGTGAACTAGCTATCTGGCAAAAATTACTCCAGCGTATTGAACAGATGGCTGAACGCGATTATATAGAAGTTGTCGTCAAAGGTGAAATAAATAATGTGGAGTTAACTCCTAAATATATATATGAACTTGCCACTACTTTAGAAAAAATACATAAGGGTATTTCAGCTCTTAACAATAATGATACAGACGACAGCCTTAAAGAATTAACTAAAGCTATCAGTAGAGCAGCTAAAAATGAGGAGGATTAATTTATGTTTTTACCATTTGAGCTTATCATTATTCAATTAATATTACTTATAAGCTTTTATTTTATAAATAGTCTTCCAATAAAATATGCCGTAGTATTATAACTCATCTAGCATAGTAATATGGATAGCGCTTTTCAGTGTTTAAATTAAAAATATTAAAAAAGATTCAATTACCCACAAGAATTTAGGAGAAAGGAGAAAATCCAATTTTACTTTCTAATATAATTGGATTATTTATGATAATATCATGGGATTTCAATGGGGCGATTTCAGCTTAAAAGCCGTTCAATCGCTTACATCAGATGCAAGAATAAATATATGGGAAGGCGCTGTACGGTCTGGTAAAACTGTATCAAGCCTTGCAGCCTGGATAAATTATACTGCAAATGCTCCTGATGGTCCTTTGCTTATGTGCGGTAAAACTTTGCGTACTTTAAAGCATAACATATTGGATCTTTTAACCCAAATGGCAGGTAACCGGTTTAAATTCAGTATGTCTAAAGGCGAAGGAGAATTATGCGGGAGAAAAATATATTTATGCGGAGCAAATGACTCGCGCGCTCAGGGACATATAAGAGGCCTTACTTTAGCCGGAGCATACGGTGATGAATTGACATTATGGCCTCAGGATTTTTTTCAAATGCTGCTTTCCAGATTATCTATTGAAGGCGCTAGGTTTTATGGTACTACTAATCCGGACAGCAGTTCGCATTGGCTGCTTACTGAATACCTTCAAAAGGATGGCTTGGATTTAAAACGCTGGCATTTTAAGCTTACTGATAATCCTAATCTTCCTAAAAAATATGTTGAATCTATAAAAAAAGAATATTCCGGATTATGGTATAAACGGTTTATTGAAGGTGAGTGGTGTGCAGCGCAAGGAGTTATATATGATAGGTTTGACAGAACAAAACATGTATTGGATATAGCTGATAATATTAAATATGACCGGATATTCTGCGCAGCTGACTATGGTATTATGAATCCATGTGTTTTTGGTATGATAGGAGCTTATAAAGAAAATAATCAAATAAAATATCATTTAATAAAAGAATATTACCACAGCGGACGTACTGCACGACAAAAAACCGATATGGATTATGCTGAAGATTTTAATAAATTTTGCGGCGATATAAAGCCTGAATATATTATAATTGATCCATCTGCATCATCACTTATAACTTTATTGCGGCAAAAAGGTTATCGTGTTATACCTGCAAAAAATGATGTTATGTCTGGTATACAATATGTATCAGCATTATTAGTAAAAGCAAAATTATCAATATCCCCATTATGTATAAATACTATCCGTGAATTTGAAAGCTATTGTTGGGATACAAAAGCTGCAGCTTTAGGAGAAGATAAACCCCTTAAAACAGATGACCATTGTATGGATATGTTAAGATATGGCGTATATACAGATAATAAACTGACAAACAGTCAGCGTGATAATAATTTTAATAAAAGATACAGATAAAAAAGGAGGTTAACCTCCTTTTTTTATTTCTATAAATACTTTTTATTAATAAATAATCCTTTAATTTACGTATAGGAGGAATCATATTATGACAAACAGACAGTTGATAAAAGATGAACTGTCAGGGCTTTATGGCGAATCGGTCCTACAGGATATGGGCGAAATAATATCGCTTTATGACTTTTATGATGGTAAAGGTCAAAAATGGCCTCTGCCAGCAGGTCTTGATTACATACCAACCCGTAAACGCACTAATATTGTTAAAAAATTAATTAAATCTGAAGCTCGTTTTATGTTCGGCCGTACCCCGGAAATACATATCAGGCCAATGCATTCGCAGGACAGCCAGATTGCTTTAGAAATACAACATACAATTGACGATACTTTAGAAAATTGTTCTTTCGGAGATAGGTTGCTTAAAGCTGCACGTGATTGCTTTATTGGCAAAAGAGTAGCTATAAGATTACGTTTAGATAATGATAATAATGCAGACATATGTTTTTTACCTTCTCCGGAATTTGTATTTGAACCTATGGAAGACGATCCTTCACAGCTTAAAAAGATTATATTCTTTTATCAGATAAATGATGAGGATTCTCCTAGAAACCAACGTATCTTTAAACAAAAGCTTGAAATGATAGACGGCAAGTGTTATATAACCGAAGGTTTTTATAATGGTTACGGCGAATTAGTTGAATCTAAATATGATTTAAAAGATACAGGTTTAGATTTTATCCCAGCACGAGTTATTATCAACGATGGTCTTACCGGTGATCTTATAGGTGAAAGCGACGTCGCTGAATTAATGGATAATCAAACTATATATAACCGTCTTACTTCTGATGATATTGATGCATTACGGTTTAATATGTTCCCTCAAAGAGTTGCTGTAGATTCCTCCAGCCAATCACTTAAAAATATGGTAGCAGCACCAGGCGCTTTAATTGATTTGCAAACAGATCCGGCTGCTATGAGCGGACAGGCTTCATTAAAAATGCTTGAACCGTCATTTGGTTATGACGAGCGTTTAGAACATACTCTTACACGTATAAAATCCGATATGTATGAAATTATCTCTGTACCAAATGTCAGTGTAGACCAATTAAAAGGCGTTGTAAATTCTGGTAAAGGTTTACGTACTCTCTATTGGGAATTAATAAGCCGGTGCGAAGAAAAATGGGCTGTATGGGAACCTGCTTTAAAATGGATGGTACGTTCTCTTATAAAATTATTAATACAAGCAGGTAAAATTCCTCAAATAGATTTTGATTATAAAATATCAATTGAACATCTTTATCCTTTATTTGAAGATGAGGAAGAAGAACGTTTAAAAGATCTACAAGAAGTTAAAGAAAATGTACGTTCCCGTTCAGCTTATATTGAAAAATGGGATATTGCTCCGGATTCTCAAGATGAACTCGGAAAAATTAATGAAGAACAATCGGATATTATACAGCAATCACACACTCAAAATGATGATATTGATAATATCCCTGCAGCCAATGAACAATCATAGTTTATAATAGCCAATTACTTATGTAATATAGTTAAAATACCATATCTCAAAAAAATATAATAAAAAAACCTATTTTGTTAATAAAGGCATCAAACAGGAAATTACCCATGCAATAGGGGCGCCTGCGCAGCGCATCTTTTTAGATGCGCTAAACGCAAAATAATTTAATTTTAAGTAGACTTAGCTAAAAAAGAAAAACAGGTATTTTTTATAAACAATATTCTTATTTTTACAAATTATTTTGCATAAAGCAACCATATTTCATATGGTTGCGCACAGGCGCCCCCCCTCTCTAAGGTAACGTAACTGATAATATTTTTCTTTGATAAATATGTTTATTTTTAAATTTATATGAGATTGAGATTATTAATTAATCTTTAAATAATGCGGAAAAAAGTAATTTCTAATAACGAACAGACTTCTAATACCCCTGACGGCAATAATCAAAAAATTTAAAATATATTATCCCTTTTAATTTTATTTTTCAGAAGGGAGGGGGGATGTTGTCACGTATAGATGAACTTGTTCCTGAATATGAACGCAGTATTGAATTAATCGATGAGCTTATTTTAAGACTCAGAGAAGAATATATCAATGGAAATAAAAATGCACAATTAAAAAGGCGTTTACATGGTCTTATTACTATGCGCAATGAATGTATAGGAATATGTCAAAAATTAAAGGACTATTATATTCTTCCAGAACAATTAGCCCTTGAAAAAAAATATAAGGAGATTAATAAAAATGAATGATTTAATTATTGAATTAAGAGAATTAGGCATTAATATTTCAGGTAGTCTTGAAGACCAGGTTATTAAAGTAATAAATGATTATTTTAATAAATTACAACAGTCTCAAGATAACACTATACAAGATGAATCAGTTAAAGATGATGCTGTAAAAAAGGAATCTGATAATACTGATCTTATTCAAAATGAATCTATTAAAAGCAATGATGTCATACAAAATGAACCTGTTAAAACTGACAATATAAAACAGGATGAACCTATTAAAAATATCCAGGATAATAACGAAATTTATACTGGCGCTGCAGGCCGATATGTCCGCAGGGCTGTAAAACATCATCCATCTTTGTGGCAAGCTATATCTAAAAAATATAATTATTAATTTTATAATACTTTGTTATTTTAAAGACAATTAAACTATTTTATTTAATTATATTTTAGTTTTATTGCCTTAAAAAATATATAAATTATCTAAATACGGTGAAAACCACCTAAAATTTGAAAGGATGATAATATTATGGCAATTACACTTGAACAAGCAAAAGCTCTTTTAACAGATGAAATTTCTCAATCAGTTATTGAAGAATTCCGTAAATCCAGTTATCTTATGGAAAATATGGTATTTGATGATGCAGTTTATCCTGCAGGCAACGGCGGCGCTCTTACTTACAGCTATTATCGTTTAACTGCTTTACCATCTGCTGATTTCCGTTCTATTAACAGTAATTTTACAAGTCAAACAATTAGTAAAACAAAATATACTGTAGATTTAAAAGCATTCGGCGGCAGCTTTAATATTGACCGTGTGCTTGCAAAATCCAGTATTATTGATGAAGTAGCATTCCAGTCAAAACAAATGATTAAACAAACTATTGCATTATTTAATGATACTATTATTAATGGCGATACATCAGAAGATACAGATGCATTTGATGGCCTTGAAAAAGCTCTTGACGGAAGTTCTACAGAATTTAACGGCGGCGACAGCGATACAGCTATTGATATTTCCGCTGCAAATATTGATACAAATTATAAGAAATTCCTTGATATGCTTGATGAATTTATTCTTGGTCTTGATGGTACCCCATCAGTACTTATGGGCAATACAACTCTTATTGCTAAAATACGCGCATGTGCACGCCGTACAGGTAATATTTTTGAAACACTTGATGATTTTGGACGCCAGATTGTTACATACGGCGGTATCCCACTTATTGATATGGGTAATAAATCCGGATCTACTAATCCTGTTATTGCTACAACTGCCGGTGAAACAAATCTGTATGCCGCACGTCTCGGACTTGATGCTTTCCATGGTATCTGTATGAGAGATAGTTCCCCTATCCGTATTTGGCTTCCTGATTTTGAAACAGCAGGCGCTGTAAAACAAGGTGAAGTTGAAATGGTAGCTGCTGTTGCTCTTAAAGATACAAAAACAGCTGGTGTATTTAGACAAATTAAAGTCCAATAATTTTGAGTTTTCCCCCCTCTCTCTTATATACTGCTCCGTATTTAATAAATACGGAGCAGTATATTTTTAATATAGCAATATTTTTTAAAGTATTATTATAAAAGCTATATTAATCTAAATTATATTCTTAAAATTAAGATATATCTTGTAATACAAAATAGATAAAATGATTTTATTTTTATATCAAAACTACCGTTACACAAAGCCAAGAGGGGGCGCCTGCGTGCCCCCATATAAAATATGGGGGCTCTATGCAAAATAATTATGGCTTTTAAGATACCTTCCTTAAAGACCATACTTAAAACTTATATTTTATCCTACATAAATTATTAGCAATTATTTTGCATTTTAGCGCATCCAAAGGATGCGCTGCGCAGGCGCCCCCCTTTTCATCAGAGGTATTTTCCATATGACTTTATTTAGTTAAATATAATCTAATTTTCAATATGAATATAAATCTATTTTATCTAGGTCTTGTATTATTTAAAATACTATTGCAAATTCAAATAACAATTAGTACAAATCTTCTGTTTTTATACAAAGAGGTGATTTATCTATGGATAAACTCAGCAAATTAAAGCTTGTTCTTATGGAAGACGGAGATAATGCACTGTTAACAGATAATCAATTAATTATGTTATTACAGGAAAATGATACTTTTGAACAAGCTGTATACAATGGTTTTATATTAAAATCACAATCAGATGGCCATACATTACCAGATGGATCAAAACTTGATAATAACCGTGAATATTGGCTGACATTAGCAAAAAATTACCGTCCATCCAATACAAGTACAGTAAACCGTGCTGATGATTTATATTTATCCGATCCATATGGGAGGTGACGCAAATGAATACAGCGGCGTTAAGAAAACGTTATTATAACGTATTAAAACCCCGTTTGGAAATTGTAGAAATATTGCGCGGTGAAACTGATGAAAATGGTGAAATAAGCGATGAACTTAAGACTGTATGCAAAGTATATGGTTATCATTACAGTAAATATTTGCAAATAGTACGTACAGTCGTCAGTGGCGGTGACCTTTCAAAAGAAAGCAATGAGCGTATGCTTATACTTCCTATAGATGAAAATGGCGACCCATATGGCGATTATCCGGAAATACTTGCCGGCGACCGGTATGATTTTGACGGACGGCGTTACCGTGTAAATTATGTTCAGGATAATGCTGGGGTTACCCGTACCCTTATATCAGAAAGGGAGTATGGACATGTTTAATGAAATATATAATACATTAAAAGCTGCAGGAATTAATGTATATACACCTGCAATAAAACAGGAAAAATGTAATGAACCATTTTGCGTAGTAACAAACGGCGCTACAGATGGCAGTGATGTTATAGTTGATGTGGAAGTATATGTACCGGTTGAAAAGTATAGTCTGCTTGAAACTACTGTCAACAATGTAATAACCGCATTAAATAATACCGCTGTTTTGGTCAGCATTTCAGCTGATACTATTGCTTCTGGTATACGCGCGCATAAACGTACGCTTAAATATAAATCTTCTTCTGATCAAATTGCTGATGAAGACGGTATAAAATCCAATATATCATATGCAGCTGTAAATATTAACGATAGTACTATAAGCCTTGGTAATTCCGGACAAATATCATACAGTCCTGTTTATTCTCAGGATAATGATTCTTTAATTATAAACGGCAGTCTTATAGCCCAGCAAACTAAACCTCCTATGCTGCTCGGTTATGATATAACTTTAACCGAAATAACAGCCTCCAGTTCTCTTATAAATAATTTACAGCAAACTGATACATTTGAGCTTACCGTACATACTTCATCAAAATATCCGGCAGCTTTAACCTTTTCCAATTGCTGTTTTACCGGCGGTACTTTTTCCGGTGGTACTTCTATTACCGGCAAACTTACTTTTAGAGCAAAAATTATCCCTGGTGAAGATATTCTTACAATTTCTACGATTGATTAAATATAGTCCTTATAATTTTTAAATTATTACCAATACCTAATTACACTATTTTCAGGAGGTGTATATAAATGGATCAACAGGATATTATATCCGATAATATAGATTTATTACAAAATAATAGTTTAGGACAATTGATTTCCAGCAGCTATACAGAACTTTATATATCACAATGCCGTTTGGAAGGGGATATGCAATATGCAATGGTTTTCATTTAAAGGTATATCCTGTGAATCGCTTGATATTGAGGTAATGGATTACCAGTCCGAGATTTTATCAAAAGATAAAAGCCGTTATATAACCGTACCAAACCGCGCAGGATCTATTATTGCTGAAGATAATACTCCAGATGATATATATGTAACAGTAAAATGCGCTTATCCTTATACAATAAAAAGCATTATGCGCCAAACAGCAAGACGTATTGGTACATGGCTCAGAGGTACCGGCCAGCTTATATTTTGGGATGAACCGGATAAATACCGTATAGCACGGCTTTATAATGCGCCTGAGTTAATAGATAAAGGTTCATGGAGTGAATTTGAGGCAATATTCAGATGCCAGCCTTATTCTGTATCAACTCAGGCTTTAACAGTACCGCTCAATTCAAAACAAACTTTAGAAGGTACTGCTCCAAATGCAGGTATTATCTCTTTTACTATACCTGAAAATACTTCTCCTGATGGCATAGAAGTTTCATGTGGAGATAAAACGCTTTCTATAGATATTGATTTTGCAGCTGGCGATAATATAAGCATTGATTTAGCTTTGCGCACCGCAACACGCAATAATGAACAAATTAGTAATGCTTTTGCTCCTCCTTATCAGTTTTTTACCTGTAATGAAGGTGAAAATCAAATAAATGCTAAAATTAAAACTGGTGAAACGGCTGCTGCTGTAAACGGTACCTATACATATAATGCGAGGTGGATAGGATGAAGCTGAATATATATGATAGAGATGAACAGCTATCTTATATAATTGATACAACATCAGATGAATGGTTGTTGGAATCCTTTACTCACAGTGAACATGACGGTATACTTAATTTATCCTATTATGGACAGTTAGAGTATTTATATAAAGGTGCATTTATAGCTTTTGAAGATTATGCCGGAGCGCATCAGATGTTTGAAATAGTCAAAACTGATGAAACGCATACAGAAAAAGGACTTTTACATTCACTTTATTGCGAGCATGTATTTTATGAATTATTAACCGAAGTAGTATCCAATCATGAAAATATATTATCAACAGCAAATGAAGCTCTTACCCGTGCTTTAACAGGTACCCGCTGGTCATTAGGCAATTTTTATGCAACCGATCAACGCGAGATAAAATTTAATTATGAAACTGTTTTATCAGCTCTTACAAAAATACAGTCAACATTTGGATGCCGTTTGCGTTATAGGCTTACAGTGAATAATGATAATATAACAGGCCGTTATGTGGATATTTTTTCTCTTGAAGGCAGTATAACAGGCAAACGTTTTGAGTGGAGCAAAGATATTTTATTGCTTGAACGTGTTATAGACAGCCGTGAAATATTAACTGCATTATATGGCCGCGGCAAGGCTATAGAGGTTGAAGATGAAGACGGCGATATTCATTTTGAAAACTGTACTTTTGCTGATATTACATGGACAAAGCCTACAAATCCAGCAGATAAGCCATCTGGTCTGGAATACATAGCAAATCCGGATGCATTAGAATTATGGGGACGCGGTGCGCCTAATAATAAACGCCATCGTTTTGGTATAGCAACATTTGAAGATATAAGCGATCCGGATAAATTACTCCAATATACCTGGGAAGCTTTAAAAAAATGCAGCGTACCTAAAGTCAGCTATACTATTAAAGCTGTGGACCTTATGCAGGTTACAGGTGAAAATACTGAAGCATTTAATGTCGGTGATGTTGTTACTATAATAGATAATGCATTTTCACCATCCCTTGAAGTGGATATCAGTATAACAAAAATTATCCGCGATTATATTTATCCGGAAAATACCCGTATAACAATGGGTAATGATGCTTTATCCTTAACTGGTATTGTTAAGAAATTATCCGAATATGCTGCCCGTTTACGTGATAAAGAAGGCGCGTATGATGTAGCAGCCGATCCGACTACCCCTATCCGTTCTGACCGTTTGCAGGGCGCTATAGACGCTATGGCAAATGGGATAATATGTTCAGGTGAATTTGAATCCACAACTCCTATTGAAGGGGTTGGTATATTATTAGAAAATAAAACGCCTGGCAGCCCTAGTTATGGCGGATTATATTTAGGCCCTGGTATATTTGCCATAGCTGATACTATGGTTGATGGTATGTGGCAATGGAAAACATTTGGTACAGGTGCAGGATTTACTGCTGATTATATTAATTCCGGTACCATAAATGCTGATCTTATAAAAACTGGCGTACTTTCTTCATATAATAACAGCAGCTGGATAAATATGCAGAATGGTTCATTATCCTTTGCTAACGGCGCTTTTACATTTAATGGACAAGATACTGCCAGTTTTAATGGTGAAGTAAATGTCCAGGTGGGTGACAATCTTATTTATATCCGCGGCGATTCATCAGGTTTTCCTGTAGTCGGTTTTCAGGTAGGCGGAGATGCTACCGGGTATATATATGCATTTGATTGGGATATATTACGCGTTGTATCAAATGGAATATTAGAACTTATAGGTATTGATGACGTAATCGTATCAGAAGGAAAACTCGAAGTCATAGGCGACAATAATTTAGTGTTTATACGCGGTGATTATTCTGGTTATCCATTAGTAGGCTTTAGAGTTGATGGTGATGATGCAGGTTATTTATATGCAGCTGCATGGAATAGGCTGCGATTAGAATCAAACGGATTAATAGAAATAGCTGCTGTAAATGGTATATATATTGAAGATGGTCCTATAAAGCTTCCTAATGGAGAAAATGGCTTTACCGGCAGCGTCAAAATTTCCGGTACTACTCTATATTTTAATAACGGCATTTTATATAATGCTACTAATTAATATTTTAATATTTGCAAACAATCAGATATATTTTTTTAAGGCAGGCTTTATTATAAAAATACTCCAGAGAGAAATTAGGTTATTCTCTCTGGAGTATTTTTTATTATATATCGTTTTTTTAAACAAAAAAAATACCGGTGTTTTTACACCGGCATAATCAAAGGAAAGCGGCTTACGAAGCTCGAACTCGCTACCTCCACCTTGGCAAGGTGGCGCTCTACCAGATGAGCTAAAGCCGCAATATAATATAAAGCGTAATAAATATTATATAAAAAAATATAAATTTGTCAATACCTAAAATATAATGCCAAATTATATAAAATAAAAAATTTATTATTATCTAATTATTAATAAATAAAGATAATTTAAATACCATAAACAATGCAATAGATAAAAAATCTAATACTACTCAAATAACTGAAGTCGGAAAAGTACCGTTTATGGGGGCGCCTGCGCAGCGCATCCAAAGGATGCGCTTTATGCAAAATAATAGCTGCTAAAGCAGGGCTGGTAAATATAAAAACAAGTATTGTCTTAAGAACAATTTCTATAATATTATAAATTATTTTGCACCCGGCAAACCATATTATAATATGGTTTGCCACGCAGGCGCCCCCTTTTTTAATGTAACGTAACCTGAGATTTTTTATAGTAAATATAATTATTTTTATTGTAATGATTTAGGATATTTTACAATTTAATTTAATATAACTAAAATAATGGAATTTACAGAATGTTGACATTATATCGTTTGACTTTTTATTTATTATAATATATTATTAAATTTATCAATAATTTTTAACTTATTTTAATTCTTTAGGGGGAATATTTTTCCATGAATTGTCCAAAATGTAACGCTGTTATCCCAGATGGCAGCGATACCTGTAATAATTGCGGGTATACTCTTTCATCAAATGATAAAACAAATGATACTCCCGTTGAATATGATGAAGCTATGCATGAAGCTTTAGATGATGCTGTTGAACAGGATATTCCAGATTCAATGGATGAAATTATTGGGGATACAATAAATGAAGCTGTAGATGATGAAGAAATTAAAGAAGAAGATTATAATAAATTTCAATCTGAAGTTGCAGCTCAGGCTGTAAATGATGAAGCATCAGCTAAAAAAGCAAAAAATACTAAAACTATGGATCCAACAAAGAAAAAACTTATTACTATTATAAGTATAGCTTCAGTAGCTGTTTTAGCTATTATTATTATATTTATTTCAATAATTGTAAACATCTTTTCTTCCGGTTCTAATCAAGCTAATTCCGGTACTTATATGGCTGTATCAGGAAATACTGTTTATTTTGCTAATCCACTTGATGGGAATAAGCTTTATAAATTAGATATGAATAAAGATGAACCTGAAAAAATATGTGACGACAGCGTTAAATATATAAGCGTAGCTGGTAACACAATTTATTATACTTTACCGCGTAATGATGAAAAATTATGTTCTATAAGTATTGATGGAAAAAATTCTAATAAAGAAATAACAGAACATCCAGCACGATATGTAACATATGCCGGCGGTTATGTATATTATTCTAATCCAGGTGAAAACAATCAAATATATAGGATCACTTCTTCCGGCGTTGTAGAAACTATTCCAAATGCATTAGGTACTGATATTCAGGTAGCTAATGGATATCTTTATTATATAAATAACGGCGCTCTTACAAGTATGGATCTTTCTAATGGCGAAACTGTTGAATATGCTACAGATGTTACTAAGTTTGATACCGACGGTCAAAATCTTTCTTTTATTTCAAATGGTACAATTTCATTCTATAAAAATGTAACAAAAAATGGAACAAATGAAGGTTATTCAACAAAAGTAACAACTGCATCTGATCTTGAAATAGTAAAAGAAGGCCATGAATTTGCTTATCTTGATCCAGATGGTATTGTAAAACATATTAATATTTCAAGTGATTCAACTACTGATCTTTCTATTGAAAGTTATGATGAACTTTTATATACTGGTAAAAAATATTTGTTTATAGATATAGAAGGACAAAGGTTTGCAATATCTTCCGGAAGCGGAGAAGCTAAAGAAGTACATCTTCCGGCTGGTGAACAATATGGTGATTTACCTATACCAATGGGTAACCAGGTAAACGAAGGTTATGGTACTGCTGATCAAAATTATCTTTATTATCTTGATTATCAGGCTCAGTCCATTATTAAGGAATCTAAAACTAATCCAGATGATTCTGAAATATTAGCTGAAGTTCCTGCTTCAAATTTAACAGTCAGTGAAGGCTGGTTATATTATGCAGACTTCTCTGTAGGCGGTATGCTTTATAGAATGCGTACAGATGGTACTGAAGCTACACGTATTAGTGTTGACAGCGTAGCAAATATGATAGTATACGGCGACTGGATTTATTATATTACTTATAATCATGAAATTGGTGAATATTATATCCGCCGTACAACCCGCGATGGGCAAACTACTTCTACTTTAAAAACTGGTGCAATCGCAAACATGACTATTGCTGACGGATGGATTTATTATACTTCAGTCGATCAGGAACAAGATTCTATATCTCTTTGCCGTATGTATACAAATGGTCAATATGACAGTGTTCTTATTGAACATGTAGGTCAACCTGTAGCAGCATATGGTGATAGGATTTATTATGTTGAAGGCGATCGCGGTTATCTTAAATCATGTGACCTTTCAGGCCAAGATATTCAGGATATTGGTGAAAAATCCGTTCAATCCTTTACTATTGAGAATGATACTATTTATTTCTCAGAACTTAATAATAATAATCCATTATATAAAATGAATCTTGACGGTTCTGAAGAAACTTTGCTTAGTGAAACGCCATCATTCGGTATAAGTGCTTGCGGTGATACATTAATCTTTGCTTCATTTGATGAAGCTTCACAAACCTACTTTATCTGTGCTATTAAAACAGATGGTACTGGTGAAAGAAAAATAGGCTAATTAATAAAATAACTTGATTATTATGTATAATTCCCCTGCTAATATGGTAATTGCTCCATATTGGCAGGGGTTTTTTATTGTATATCAATTAATTTGTGTTATATTCTTTATACATAGATAGTTTAAATAATACAAATGCATAAGCTGTATTAAAAAATTAATCTTAAAAAAACAGGAAACAGAAAATACCCTTGATAAAAAGGGGGCGCCTGCGGAGCGCATCTAAAGATGCGCTGGATGCAAAATAATAACTAAAAAATAAATTATACCGGACAGTCAAAAAGGTATTTTTTAATCAACAGTAGTTTTATATAACAAATTATTTTGCATTGAACAACCATATGTAATATGGTTGTCCGCAGGCGCCCCCTCCCCTTTAAGGTATCATAACAGAAAATATTTTTGTTATTATTTGTTTTAAAATAAAATAGGTTATATAATATTTTAAAAAGGATGTGATTAATAAATGATACATTATTGTATAGGTGACGCAGTTTATCCAAATTGTACTGGGAATATAATAATCCCACATATCTGCAATGATATAGGCGGCTGGGGCGCAGGTTTTGTTTTAGCTATATCTAAACGGTGGAAATTACCCGAACAAAAATATTACGAATGGTATAAATCTAATAATAATTTCCGATTAGGAGAAGTCCAATTTGTAAAAGTTGAAGATAATATAATAATTGCAAACATGATTGCACAAAAAGATATAATACCCAAAAATGGTATACCACCAATAAGATATAATTATGTTAAAAAATGTCTTATAAAGGTTGCAGTAAAAGCAAAAGAATTGAATGCATCTATTCATATGCCACGTATAGGTTGCGGACTTGCTGGAGGGCATTGGATAGAAATAGAAAAAATTATTAATGATACTTTAATTAAAGAAAATATTAATGTATGGGTATATGATCTCAAATAATTTTATAAAACAATATTTTAGCTATTCTATACGATAACCTTTAAGCGTACCGTAAAAAAATATCAATGCATATACTGATAATGCCTCACGGCAATAAAAAATACGAAAGGCGGAATGCATTGATATGTCAGAAAATTGTAACTGTCCTAAATGTACGGCAGCTGCACAAGCAAGGACAAAAGATTTAACATGTGACTGCATGTTTTTCCCAGATAATTTGTCATATGCAATGGCTTATATACCATTTCAAACTTTAGATACGGTATATGAATGCGATAAGGGTTTACAAATTGGAACTATATTTCCTGAATTAAATAAACCCTGGATGGTACCAACAAAGGGGTGTATGCGATGACTGAAAGAGAAATGTTAACACGTAAATTAGCTGCTGCGGATTTTTCACTTTATGAAATGCGTTTATTCCTTGATACGCATCCTCATGATTGTGAAGCTTTAAATAAATTTAAAGAATATAGAGCAAAGCGTGATCTTATTGCAGATGAATACCAATGTAAATTTGGTCCGTTGACAGCTTCAGCAAATGACTCCCAACAATGGGATTGGATAAAAAATCCTTGGCCTTGGGATTATGAGGAGGGTATTTGTTAATGTGGGATTATGAAAAACGTACACAATATCCAATAAAAATTAGACATTGTAATCCACGTCTCGCTCAAATGATTATTACTCAATACGGCGGACCTGATGGTGAATTAAGCGCATCCTTACGTTATCTCAGCCAAAGATTTTCCATGCCTTATGCTGAACTGAAAGGTTTATTAACTGATATAGGTACGGAAGGGTCACAGTGATATACCACTTTAAAAAATGGCGGTATACCGCTATTTTTTGTACTTGAATTTTCGGAAAAAACGAGTGAAACATCGGCGGCACAATGACGTATGGGTTCTTTTGGGGTGTTTTTCAGTTTTTCATGGCATATTCCTTTCTCTTTGCGAAGCAAAGCTTCCTTATTTCCGGAATTGTGCGGTTCACAGTAAGGTGAATTGCCGGCGTTACCGGCAAACCACAACACGGGCGTTTGAATTTTTCAAACGCACCGCTCCTTTGTTTTTTATGTATTGAAGCGGGATTATCCTGCCTTTTTTATATATTCGCAAATCGCTTCTGGGATACTCCCAGTGTAGCAAAGAAGGCTGAAGATGGCGAATGTATAGATGACAAAATAAGTACATAAATAGTTTTTTGATTTAAAACTCTTGATTATTCGAGAATAGACAATAAAATTGAATAAAAGGACAAATATTTCACAGCTTTTATAGTACAAATTAAACGGTAAATTGTATAGATATAGAGAAAGCTATATTATCCTAAATCATGCGATATATAAAAATATGTGATATCGCATCTCTGGTTACGATACCGTTAAAAGTGGGGCGCCTGCGTGCAACCATATTTCATATGGTTGCCAAATGCAAAATAATTTTCCATATAAAGATGACGAGTATTTAAGATAATGCTTGTTTCTCTTATTAACTCAGCCTGAGTATTAAAAAAATTATTTTGCGTAAAGCGCATCCAAAGGATGCGCTGCGCAGGCGCCCCCATAAACGGTACTTTTACATTATCTATTGCTTTTTATACTAGATTTATTATTTATTTTTTGTTTTGCATGATTTAAATTATCTTTGAGAAGGTAATACAGTATGGGAAAACCTAAAAAGCATCATTATGTTCCTAAGGCATACCTGCGCTTTTTTGCGCAACAAAATGGTGATAAATACACATTATATGTTTTTGACAAAGTATCTAATCAAGAGTTCATCTCAAATATTAATGACGTTGCAGAAATGCGTAATTATAATAAAGTCTTGAGTGAACGCTTTATTGTACCTCCTCCTAATGGAGATCCTCTATATTATGAATATAAGTACATCAACCTAATTGAAGGGGAAATTCCGCAGATTATAAATAATCTTATTGCCACTTGTATTCTTAGTCGCGCCGATAAAACAGTGTTAACCGAAGAATCAAAACGAAAACTTGCTAAACTGTTGATTATCCAATTGTTGAGAACGCCACAATCGCGTACACATACATTTGAACTCGGTAAACCTATAGTGGATACAGTAATGCAAAAAATTCAAGATCAAATTATACAAATTAGCGATACGAAAAGAAGGGCGGAATTTCTACGAGTATTGAATGAATTCAACTATACATCACAATTTTCTACATCTGTCCATTTACAATCAACCACAGACGAGGAAAAAATAGCTGATTACGCTCAACGTTTAGTGAGTCACCGCTCATGGGCTATCTGGGAAAATAGATTGTATCCTTTTCTTCCTTTTGTAACCAGTGATCACCCGGTCGTAATGCATAATCTTCAAAATCATGAACTTGGATTCGGAAGTAATAGTATAGAAAATCCAGCGACTGTAATATCTATGCCTTTGACACCAAAATATATGATTTCCTTATATCACAAAAATAGTCTGTGGGGATATTATTCTCAATCATATGAAGATAGATGTTTTCCTATAAGCGAGGTTAAATATATTCATAATCAAAATTTATTGCAGGCGTGGCAATGTTCAAGACAAATCTATACAACACCTATTTTCAGCAACTCCCTGATTGATTTTAAAAAAGTAGTTATGTAATTTTTCAACCCTCGTTATCTCCTTGAAGATCGTTTACAGGTGTTTCTTCGCATCTACATTTATTTTGTAAAGTCGTTCTGAGAATACTTAAATCCCCGTTAGTCATTACCGCTATTCAGCAAAAGCTATGAGTAATGTTTTTTTCGTCAGAATACGGGAAATCCTATTGGTATCTTAGAAATTGAAAGTTGGGAAGTAAAATGGAACTTTTTGAGGAATACTTAGCAAAAATTGAATATGAAACGCACCGTTCCCGGATGCGGGAAGTGCTTGTCTGGGTAAATGACACTTTTCCGACGCTGGCACCGAAAATCGCCTGGAACCAACCGATGTTTACCGACCACGGGACGTTTATCATTGGATTCAGCGTCGCTAAGGGGCATTTCGCAATCTCGCCGGAGGCGCAGGGTATTGCGGCGTTTTCCGATGACATCGCAAAGTCGGGATACAGCCAGACGAGCAATCTCTTCCGCATTAAATGGGACCAACCGGTGAACTTTAACCTGCTGGAGCGCATCATCCGATATAATATCGAGGACAAAAAGGGCTGTACCACCTTTTGGCGGAAGTAGCCATCACGATTGGAGGAATGAGATTGGATTTGGCATCCGTTATGGCTGAACTGGAAGCATTGGGGACGGAGCAGACCAAAAAAACCTAGAGACCATGGGGCGCGGGAACCCCTGTATGGGATAACGCTCCGGGACATGAAGCCTCTGGCCAAAAAGATCAAGAAAGACCACGCCCTTGCCATGGAGCTTTACGCCACCGGCAACTATGACGCGCAAACGCTGGCGGGAATCGTTGCCGAATCCGACAAGATGACCGCCTCGGATTTCGAGCGTTGGATGGAAACGTCAAACTGCCGGGCTACGGAGGACTACGTGGTGGCAATTACATTGGCGGAAACCGACTTTGCAGAGGAACTTGCTGATCGCTGGATTGACAGCGGGAATACGAACCACCAGTCCGCCGGATGGAACTGTTATTGCCGGCTCCTCGCCAGCCGCCCTGACGAGCAATTTGATCAAAAAAAGGTGGGCAAGATGCTGAGGCATGTCGTTTGGGACATCCATGGGCAGTCCAACTGGGTGAAATATGTTATGAATAACTTTGTTATATTGGTTGGCATTTTCTAAGGTAATTTAAATCACTCAAAACAAAAGAATAAATAATAAACTAAAATAAAAAAGCAACAGATAATGTAAAAGTACCGTTTATGGGGGCGCCTGCGCAGCGCATCCTTTGGCTGCGCTTTACGCAAAATAATTTCTTAAATATTTAGGCTGAGTTAATAAGGAAAACTAGTATTATCCTAAATACTCATCATCTTTATATGGAAAATTATTTTGCATTTGGCAACCATATTTTATATGGTTGCACGCAGGCGCCCCCCTTTTTTACGGTAACGCAACCAGAGATGTTATATTACATATTTTTATATATCGCATGATTTAGGATAATATTGTCTTTCCTATCTCCCACTACACGAAGAAGCGATGACCGCCGCCCTGAAAATCGGTGCTGTCTCAGTAGACCACGGGAATACAAGCTGCAAAACGCCGCTGGCGGCGGACTATATCTGCAAGGCTGAGAAAAAACAGCGCCTGGGCTTCAAAAGGAGAAATGCGCGTTGTTAAATTAACTCATCCTTCTTTTGACGCCGCTAGGCTTTCCAGCACATAGGTCCACTTGGTCGGCAGCAGCTTTAAATGAACCTCCATGCGCCTGTCGGGATGAGCGGTGATGTAGTCGAGCAGGTTGCCATAGAAATTGCCAGAAGCAGTCTCACCGCTGACAATGCCCGTTACTTTGGCGCAGATCTCATTTTCCAACGTGGCGATGTTGTAGGACAGGCTTTCCCGTTTTTCCGCCGCCGCGATTTTTTCGGTGAGTTTGGTGATACGATGGTCGTATTCGGAATTCATCAGCTTCATATCGTCCTTGGAAATACTTTTGGCAAAAAAGGCGTCCAGTACGCCTTTTTTCTTTGTCTCGACCTGTTCCAGCTCATGTTTTAGCCGTTCGGCGCTGAGCTGGCTGCTGTCCTGAGAAGACTGGATGGCCTCTAATACAATATGGGTAATGGTGCGGATAATGGCGTCTGTATCCAGCTTGAGCATTTCCACCGACTGCCGCACCATCTCCATACCCACCTCGTCCCGGAGCTGATAGCTCACGTCGCAGCCGACCTCATTGCCTGCCGGATCGATGTGACGCTTGCCCTCCGCTGTGGTGGTGCCGCACCGCCATGCTTTGTAGCGGCTGCCGTCCTTTCGCCTGCGGCTGCGGGAGACAAAGCTCTGCCCGCACTCGCTGCACTTGATTTTTCCAGAAAGCGGATAGCGATTGCCATGGCCGGTGCCATATTTGCCATCAATGTCCCGACGAGCAATCTCCCGCTGAGCTTCTTCCCACAGCTCCCGGTCTATGATGGGCTCGTGATGGTCTTTAAGAAAGACAAACTCCTCCTCACCCCGGTTGTATTTCTTCTGATGGGTGAGATAATCCGGGGTAATGGTCTTTTTCTGCTTTAAGTCCCCGCAGTATTTCTCGTTGCGAAGGATTTTCAGAATCACGGTATTCCGCCAGCTCGTGCTGCCGGTGAGGGTCTTGTAGCCCGCCTCCCGCAGCTCCCGGGCGATGACCGTGGTGCCTTTCCGTTCATGGACATACTTGTGAAAAATCAGCCGGACAATCTCCGATCCTTGTGCATTCACGGTCATTTTGCCGCCCTGCACATCATATCCCAGCAGGGAACGGCCGAACACCACCCCCTTTTCCATCCGGCGGGTCTGGCCCCATTTAACACGGGCGCTGGTGGAACGGCTTTCCTCCTGCGCCATAGTGGATTTGATGGCCAGCAGCATTTCCGAATCCTCTTTGAGGGTGTTCATGTTGTCGTTCAGGAAAAAAACGCCGATCCCCATCCGTTTTAGCTCGCGAGTGTAGGTGAGACTGTCCAGCGTATTGCGGGCGAATCGGGAAATTTCCTTTGTCACGATCAAATCGAACCGGTGAACCCGGGCGTCGCTGATCATACGGTTAAACGCTGCACGCTTTTTGGTGCTGGTCCCGGTGATGCCCTCGTCAGCGTAAATTTCGTAAAGTTCCCAATCCGGCTGGCGGTCGATGTATTCTCGGAAATACCTCTGCTGGCTTTCAAAGGAATTGGCCTGATCCTCTTTATCCGTGGAAACACGGCAGTAGACTGCAACTTTCATTGCTTTTACTCCTTTCCTTCTTGCGATGTTTTGTGCGGTTTCAGCTTGCCGAAATCGTGGCCGTTCCAGCCGCGAAGGCACAAAACTCGTCGTGTAAAAGTTTTATCTTTCACACTGCCCTTGTCTTTATCTTCATTGTAATAACTCTATCTCAAAAACGCGAATGTGCGGATTTTATCTTTCTCTATGAAAAGCGGGAAAAGGGCCGTGAAAAATGTTTTATTTTTCACGGCCCCAAAAAAATGCTTGCGGGCCATAAATGGTGACCCGCATACGCATTTTATCAATACGAAAACGCGCTTATTCTCCAGCATAACTTCAAATTTGATGATTCAGTGTGTCCAAACAATGCTGATACTGTAGCTCATTTAATACGCCCTGCTCTTTCAGAGCGAGCAAAACCGACTGCTGATACAGA
>CALWVB010000141.1 GCA_944384895.1 uncultured Clostridia bacterium
AAAACTCTTACATTCCTAAACTGAAGCTGATATGGCTTATTATTTTTTAATCAAACAATAGCAAATATGGGGAAGCTAATAGCTTCCCCATATGTATAACTTTATTTTTTAGGTTCAATTTTTCCATAAAGAGGCAGTGTATTTGATGATACATCACTCTTTGGCTGAGATTTTGCATTTTGATCTGATCTGGATGTGCGCTGATTATGCTGCTTTGGCGGATATCTGCGTCTTTGGCCGCTTTCCGAACCATCTCTGCTCTTTGACTGGTATGGACGAGAACGATATCCTGGTTTAGACTGATTTCTCGGTCCTTTATTTCTATTAAATTCAATTCTCGGAGCATCATAACCATCGCCCTTTGATTCCGGGCCAATTACTACATGCCTGTCAGCATCATCACCTATGCTCCAGGATATAGCGCCTTTAACTGTATGTACAGTTGTATGAATAATTCTGCGTTCATATGGGTTCATTGGTTCCAAAGATTGACTTCTGCCTGTTTTTGCCGCTGTTATTGCTATACGGCGGGCAAGAGCCCTTAATGTATTTTCACGTTTTTCACGGAAATTTCCTGAATCAATTGTTATACGATAATAATCATTATTAACACGGTTAGCTACTAAACCTGTAAGATATTGCAAAGAATCAAGCGTTTCGCCTCTGCGTCCGATTATGCATGATAATCCTTCTCCGCTTAATGTGATAATTGCGCTGTCTTCTTTTTCTTCTACTTGGATTTCTACAGGATTTATACCCATAGCATCAAAAATACCTTCTAAATATTCTACAGCAGCCTGTGCAGGTGTTTTATCAGGAATTACTACATATGCCCTGACTTTAGCTGGATTACCGCCAAATAAACCAAATTTCTTTTTTACAGGATTATCTATTATTTCAAATTCAACTTCACCGCGTTCAAGCCCTAATTCACGGCATGCCGCATCAAGAGCACCATCTATGGTAGGCGCTGTACATATAGCTTCTCTAATCAAGATTACACCTCCGTTGATAATTGAAGTGCCAAAACGGTTTTTGTATAATTATTATTTATATTTTTATAAATTTAGAATGTTGCTAAAGCATATTAGTATAATAATAAAAAACCGCCGGTAGTATATTACGAATTTTTTTATCTTGCTAAATAATATTTAAATATATCTTTTTATATTTTTTATTCAAAAGTATTTAAACTTGTTCTTTTCTATTAAACTTAGCACGGCGTTTATCTGCTGCTGAAATAAGTCCTCTAGCTATAATAAGCGATGGATGATAGAATTTATTTATAAGCCAACTTTGAAGTATTGCTATAAGTGCTGTATATACCCAATAAAGGCCAACAGCTCCTGGGAAAGTAAAAGCGAGCCATACAGAAACTACTGGGAATAATAAAGACATTATTATATTTGGTTTTTGTCCGGAAAATTTCATACTTAGATACATTGAGAAAAATTGCGCTACACCCGCTGCAATTGGTATAAGCCATAACCAGGTAAAATGCGATATTGACGGGGTTTGTGATAGATCAATAAAACCAAATAAATTAAGATCAAAATCAATTCCATTAGGGAAAATAGCACGTATTGCCTCAGTATTTTGATGCTGAATTACATATAATTCAAGCATATTTGTATTGTTTGTATTTACAATACCTTTAACAGCCTCTGTTGCTGCTGAAATTTTAGCTGGATCAAGCTGGAGAAGATATGTCAACGGTTTATATATAACGCCGACGATACCGAAGAATATTGGCAACTGGATAAGCATTGGAAGACAACCAGCAGTAGGGCTGTAATTTTCCTCTGCATATATACGCTGCATTTCTTCATTTAATTTATCCCTGTCATTTTTATATTTTTCCTGAGCTGCCCTAATCTTTGATTGGATTCCAGCCATTTTTGCACTTGTATTTTGTTGCTTAATTGTCATTGGAACCATAAGCAGCCTTGTTAATATTGTCATTAATAAAAGCGCAGCCGCATAGTTAGGTATTATCATATAACATATGCGCATTATAAATCCAAGTGGTATCGCTAGTATATCAATCAACCATTGCATCAGGAATGTTCCTCCAGTCAATATAATAAGTCATACTAAATTTACCGCATATAATACTCTAGTTTAATATATCCTGTATTTTTATATCTTCATATTTTAATAAGATTTTTCTAATTTATTTTTTATGTTTTTTATCAACTTTTTCCGGAACTGGATCATATCCACCCGGATGATAAGGATGGCATTTTAATATACGTTTTATAGCAAGCCATGTTCCTTTTATAGCGCCAAACCTTTCAATTGCCTGGTATGCATATTGTGAGCATGTTGGATAAAACCGGCAGGACGGCGGCAGAGCTGGAGAAATAAATTTACGGTAAAAACGTATGAGATACATAAATATATATTTCAATTTATAACCTCCGCAAAGCATTAATTTTAATATAAATTCTAATGCTTTTTTAATACTTTACGTTGTAATAAATAAACCTTTTTTTAAATTATAGCTCCATCGTTTATTTTAAAAAGCCTGTCCAATAAATATAACTTAAATATAATTATTTATAAATTTGCCGATTCTATAGCTCCTGCGGATATTAATTGTTTTTCCATATGTTTTAATACATCCTGGCATTTTACATAAGGCGTTTTGCCCCTGCATACAAATACTATATCAAAACCTGGTTTTATTTTAGGCTTAAGTATTCTGTAAGATTCCCTTACAAGGCGCCTTGCGCGGTTACGTTTAACCGCATTGCCAATTTTTCGTGAAGCAGTTATACCTATACGTGTTCTTGAAGGCCGCCCTTTACAGACATATGTCACAATTAATGGCGAAGCATAAGATTTCCCTGATCTGTAAAGCCGACGGAAATCATTATTACGGGTTAAAACATATGGTTTAAACAAGTTAAAACCTTCCTTAATACATAAATACCGATAAAAAGCAGAATAACCGCGGCGTACACGGAGACGCCGCGGCCGCTGTACAGATAAAAATAATTCCGCTTTTGATCATACCGCGGCCATAAGCAATTTCGCCGCTTAAATTATGCGGTAAATAACAAAAGTTATAAGGCAAGATATATTATAAAAAAATTCACCTTAAATGATTAGTGGCTTAAACGTTTTCTTCCCTTTGCCCTGCGGGCAGATAAAACCTTAATGCCATTACGTGTAGACATCCTTTTACGGAATCCATGTACCTTTTTGCGATGAAGCTTCTTTGGCTGATAAGTTCTAAGCATTATTAAATAACCTCCTTTCAGGGCAAACCTTGCATTTAATCATTATAGACTAATAAATAGACCTATGTCAACACTTTTTTCCTTCGTATTTATATATATTTATCTTTACTAAGATAATTTAAAACACTCAAAACAAAGAAATAAATAATAAAATTAAAATATAATGCAAAAGTACCGTTTATAGGGGGGCGCCTGCGCAGCGCATCTAAAGATGCGCTTTACGCAAAATAATTTTTTAATACGCAGGCTGAGTTTATAAGAAAAATAAGTATTACTTTAAACACTTATTATATTTATACAACAAATTATTTTGCATTTGGCAGCCATATTTCATATGGCTGCACGCAGGCGCCCCCTTTTACGGTAACGTAACCTGTGATGTTTATATTATAACTTTTTATATATTGTTTAATTTAGAAGAATATAGATTTCCTAAACATATGATTTTTATTTTATCCTAGATTATTCCTATAAATATATTTTATAATGGCTTAGTATATCCCTGTAATACCCCATCAGCTATCCATTTTGATTGATCATCTGAATTTATTGCCCATACTATAATAATATCTCCTTTTAAAGCCGCATAATAATCTGTATAACATGTATTTCCATCCAGATAATATTTAGCTGATATTCCTTTATAATCTTTCCCTGCTATATTTATTTCCATATCAGTAATAGCTGTATCCTTACCATATAAATTTATAGTTTCATTTTTCATAGCCATTAAAAAACCATTAACTGCATCTCCATTTTCATCTAATTTATCATATCTGTTGCTTTTATTATAATTATTTATAAAGTATAACGATATGTTTGGATAATCTGATGTAGATACAACATAAAATCCATCTAGTGTGGTATATCTTATCCAACCATTATTTTCTATACCACTGTCATCTCCAACATAATATGTTGAATCGGATGCAAACGGCAATTGAGACGAATCCATATAAGACCAACCCTCAGGCAATTCAAACTTCATTGATAACCATTCGTTTGTATATATATTATCATCCCATTTGCCTGTAGAAAATCCTATACTGTCAGGATTAATTTCTGCTTTACAAGAACAAAATAATAATACTATTATTATGATAATGGATATAAAAGTATAAATTTTATGTTTCAAAAAATAACCGCCTTTAATAAATTTTTATTTTAATTATTTATAATCATTTTAATATAGTTTTATAAATTTTACTACAAACAATATAATAAAAAAAGTATTTTTTTAATTCTGAAAATATTTTTATTTTTTCATAATATTTTTATTAAAATATTGTGTTTAATACTTGAAAGATTTTATATATTTTTGTAGAATATAAAATAGCGAATTTTTTGATATTTACAAAGTTTTTACATGAATTTGTTGTTTTATTTGTATTACAAGGCATAATTCCATTAATATTTTACATCTAGATTAATAAAGTAAAAAAAACAATGTCAACGGGGGAGCACAAATATGGATATATTTACCATTATTTCTATGCTTGGCGGACTTGGACTGTTTTTATATGGAATGAAATTTATGGGCGATGGGCTAGAACTTGCTGCAGGTTCCCGCTTAAAAAATATTTTATCTCTTCTTACCACAAATAGATTGGTAGGAACGCTTGTAGGCCTTGTTGTCACAGTTATAATACAGTCATCCTCTGCAACCTCCGTAATGGTTGTCGGTTTTGTTAATGCAGGATTATTAACATTAAACCAAGCTGTGGGTATATTAATGGGCGCTAATATCGGCACTACTATTACAGGACAGCTTATTGCTTTTAAAATAGGCGATTACGCTCCGATATTTATATTTATAGGCGTTATATTCCTGCTTTTTATAAATAAACAAACCTATAAGCATATAGGACAGATTATATGCGGTTTTGGTTTATTATTCTTAGGTCTTGAAATTATGAGTGGTTCTATGGCTCCATTAGCTGATATACCACAATTTCAAAGTATGTTAACTGCCTTTAAAAATCCTTTTATGGGTATTTTAGTAGGCGCTGTTTTTACAGGTATAATACAATCTTCTTCAGCTTCAATAGGCGTTTTACAGGCTTTAGCATTAACGCCTGGCCTTATGACAATAGAAAGCGCTATATATGTTCTTTTAGGTATGAATATTGGTACCTGTGTAACTGCTCTTATTTCTTCAATAGGTACATCAAAAGCAGCTCGCCGTACAGCTATAGTTCATCTGCTATTTAATATTATTGGCGTTATAATCTTTGTACCTGTTGTTGCATTCTTACCATTTAATCAATGGATTGAAGCATTAAGCCCCGGCGATGTTGCAAGACAGATTGCTAATGCGCATACTATCTTCAATATAGCTACAACTATCGTATTATTGCCATGTGCTACATTGCTTACTAAGCTTGCATGTCTTATTATCCCTGGCGAAGATAAAAAATATGCTCCTATGAAACTGCAATTTATTGATGAAAGATTTATGCGTACTCCTTCTGTTGCAGTTGGACAGGTAAAAAAAGAAGTTGAGAGATTAGCTATACTTGCACGTACTACTATGTATGATGCATTTGATTGTATAATGAATCACGATAAAGAAAAGATAGAAACCGTCCTAATTAATGAACAAACTATAGATTATATTGAAAATGGTATTACAACTTATATGATAAAGCTGAATTCATTTGATTTAGATGAACATGATACTCAGCTTTTAGGTAAATATTTTCATGTTGTAAATGATCTGGAGCGTATTGGAGACCATGCTGAAAATATAGTTGAAGCTATTCAAAAAATGGAAGATCAAAAGCTTAAATTTTCACAAACAGCCTATAATGAATTACAGGAAATGATTTCCCGTATAGAATTTTTGCTTGATGAATCTTTGCATGTATTACGTACTCAGGAATATGATAAAGAGCTTGATTTTCAGATCAGGACAATTGAACAGGAAATTGATGACCTTACCCGTGCTAATAGGGATAACCATGTTAAACGTTTAGCTAAAGGAAAGTGTTCCTCTGCTCAGGGTATTCTTTTCTTGGACATGCTTGTTAATCTTGAAAGAGTCGCTGACCATGCTACTAATATTGCCCTTAATATGGAAGAAGTTTAATATTTATAAAATATTAAAGCATATTAATCTAAATCATATAATATCCAGAGCATTATGAATAAAATTAATACAATAATTACACATAAGTTACTTATCTCTGCTCATTAAAAATAAGCGATAAAAGTAAAAATAAGTATATTTTACCATTTGTTTTAAAACAAACTGTTGAGTTATAGTGTACCTTTAAAGGGGGGCGCCTGCGTGCAACCATATTTCATATGGTTGCTAACCGCAAAATAATTTTTCTTATAAAAATGCTGTTTATTAAAAAATTATATTTTTTTCAGCCTAAGCCTATTTAAGTTTAAATTATTTTGCGTTCCCGCGCATCTTTTAGATGCGCGTCGCAGGCGCCCCTTTCCCTAAGTTACTTTTCCCGTTGCTTTATTTAGATTAATTTTTTAATATGTATTTATCTTATCTGAATTATTTTTTATATCTTTGTATATGTTATATCATAATTAATATATTTAATATAATTATTCAATTGAATAAATTAAACTTTATTAATATAAAATTATAGGAGAGATAAAACCAAATGTATAATTGGGAATGGATAAAAAATGGCGATATTACAAAAGCTTTACAACTCCGATTTGAAGTTTTTTGTGATGAACAAGGTTATTCTCATGAACAGGAAACTGATGATCTTGATAAATCTTCCTTTCATTTAATATGTTTAGATAATGATATACCTATTGCTACAGGACGTATAGTAAAAGATACAGAATATAAGGCACATATTGGACGTATATGTGTTAAGAAAAATATGCGTGGTACAGGTTTAGGACGTGAATTAGTAGAAAAATTAATTGATAAATGCAAAGAATATAATTTTAAAGAAATAGCTGTCGGAGCTCAGGTGCGAGCTATGAAATTTTATGAAAAACTTGGTTTTATCCCATGCGGCCAGCAATATAAGGACGGACATGTTCCTCATATACCTATGATTATGAAAATTGAAACTTAAAATAAAAAGAGCTGTATAATTACTATAAATTATACAGCTCTTTTTATTTTATTATAATGTTTTTACGCACAGTTTATTTTTTTATCATTAAGCTCAAGTTTTTCTTTACCGTAAACTACAAAAGCTTCTTCAATCAATTTATGTCCTAATGCATTAGGATGTATTCCATCATCGCATAGTAAAGAAGAAAAATTATGCTTATCAAGGAATTTGGAACGTACATCTACAAATAAACATTTTGTTTCATATGCAATTTTTACAACAGTATTAGAATATAATTCCTGAAACCTATAAATCATATTAACATCGCCCAGCCACTGCAATATTTTTTCTTTGCTCAGGCCATCTTTAGTAATCCAGTTAATATATTTATGAGGATCTATCGGAGGCAAAGACATAACAAGCGGTTTTATTCCATGTTCTTTAACTTTATTTATCATAGAATGCAATGTTTTTTCAAATATATTTAACGGTGTTTTTGGCTGATGTTCTTTTTCTGGATGTTCCGATACTTCTTTCCAATCAAAGTCACAGTCATTACCGCCATATTCCAATAAAATAACATCACAGTCAACGCCATCATTTAATGTTTTATCCAACATTTTATTGCCTTTATCAATTGTACAACCAAACCGTGATTTATCATTTATAGTTACCGGCAAAAAATTTTCAACTCGGTCTGCATGAGTTTCTTTAGGCGTTAAATATTTATTAGCTATTTTATCAAAAATAACGCCTTTTAATATAGAATCGCCAAATATTTCAATCTGCTTTAAAATGTTCATATATATCACCCCGATATAATTTCAAAAAAAGCTTATAATATACTGTTATTTTTACCTTTGCAAGATATAATTACTCAGCGATATTATATAAACTTATATTTATGTTTTTCTTATAAATTCATACTTGCATTTTGGACATGTTATACATATTTTCCCTTTACCTTTTGGCAGTCTTAAAGATGCTTTGCATTTAGGGCATTTTAAATATTTATGGGTTTTATCACGGCTGCGGTCACGTATTCTTTTAAAAAATTTATAAATAGGACTTAAAATCATCATAAATCTATAATTTTCCATGCTCCTAACTTCCAGCTTACGGGAAAACATTCTGAATATACACCAAACAAGAGGTATATAAGAAATAAAAAACAGCCATGGGATCCCTATTATCCTAAAAATTACAGACAAGATAATGGATAAAAACATCAAAAATATTGATAAATGGTCAGGCCCATATCTTCCAGCCATTATTCTTCTAATCCAATTCAAGTTTGTTCCTCTTTTCAATATATTATTAATATCATTCTATATCATTTTAATCCAAGAGTAAATAGAAAAATGTCACATAAATTCCATAGCCTTGTTATTTTACATTTTATTAAAATAAATTTATAATATGTTTCATTTTATTTATAATATAAAAATATAATACCCGCCTTTATATTTATATGTTAAATAAAGACGGGTATTTATTATATTAATATTTAATTGACTTTTCTAAGATAATTTAATCACACAAAACAAAAAATTTATAATAAAACTAAAATAAAAAAGGAAAAGAAAATGTAAAAAGTATCGCTTATGGGGGCGCCTGCGCAGCGCATCCTTTGGATGCGCTTTACGCAAAATAATTTTTTAAATATTCAGGCTGAGTTAATAAGAGAAACTAGTATTATCCTAAATACTCATCATCTTTATTGAGCAAATTATTTTGCATTTGGCAACCATATTTCATATGGTTGCACGCAGGCGCCCCCCTTTTTACGGTATCATAACCTTAAATGCTTTCTTTTATATTATATATTTTTATTTAGAGATAATATAATTTTATAATTAATAATATCCTTTTGCATCTACAATTTTTGCTCCATATCCAATCTGAGCTATTACATTAACAAGAACATTATTTTCCAGTTTATCGCCGCAATAAGCTACTATCTCATTGCCTGAACGGTGAACAGCTACAACTCCGCTTAATTCATCAACCTTTTTCATAATTTCTTTAGCACTATTACCTTTTTCTATACTTATCCTTACGGTTTTCATCTTATATCCTCCCGTATCTATAAATTATCCTGAAATTAGCCTATTATCCTGTACATTTATTATTGGATGATTATAATACATTAATACAAAAAGATTATATTAAAATTTATTAACATAAAAATCAGTTTAATAAATTTATTTATCTTAATATTATCTTTAACTGACTTTTTCTTGACAAATATTCAGTTAAATACTATAATTTTGATATACTTTTTAATATTTTGTTAATATATGGGGGTTGTTTTAAAATGAAAACAAGAATAGTAAAACAGCCTGATGAACGTAAATCTGAAATCATTAAAACAGCCGGAAGATTATTTTTGCAAAAGGGCGTACACAATACTAAAATAAGTGAAATTGTCGAAACTATAGGCGTTGCTAAAGGTTTATTTTATTATTATTTTAAATCTAAAGACGACGTTATAAGCGCTGTAATAGAACATTTTATATCAGAATTGGATGTTGTTTTAAGCAATATTCTTAGCAGCGATATAAATTATTATAAAAAAATATCTAAATTTATTGACACATATGTTCAGATACGGCGAATGTTTAATAAAAATTCATGTAATAACAATGACAATGATAATTTTAGTTATATTTTATTAAAAAAATCTAATAACCTTATACTTTCATATTTAAAGCTATTAATTTCTACTGGAATATCCAAAGGTTTATTACGTCTTCGTTATCCAGATGAAACAGTAACTATGCTGGTTTATGGATTAAACGAATTAATGGATTCTTCCCAGAAAAAAATCGGCCGTGCTGTTATGTTGGCGCTGGTTGAGCAGAGTTTAAGCCTTCCTTGCGGCATATTAGCTTAAAATTTTCTATATAAATATTTTTTAATAAGGAGCAATAGATGAAAACATTAATTTTATCTTGTAATACTGGACAAGGCCATAACGCAGCCGGCATGGCGGTTTATGAAGAATTAATAAGACGTGGTCATGCTTGTGAATTCATGGATATGATTAGTCTTTCCAGTGAAAATATATCAAAAAATATATCTAATTTATATGTTTCAATTACCACAAAAGCTCCTAAAGTTTTTCAGGCTTTATATAATGCCGGCGGTATTATAAGCAATTCCAAACATAAATCAGTTATATATCTTGCTAATAGTATAATGAAAGATAAAGTATATGAATATATTGAAAAAAATAATATTGATATAATTGTAATGCCTCATCTTTTTCCCGCTGAAGTTATAACTAAATTAAAGCATGAAAACCGGCTTAATGCAAAAACGCTGGCTATTGCTACAGATTATACCTGTATCCCATTTTGGGAGGAAACTGAACCGGATTATTTTGTAATACCACATAAAGACCTTATAGATGAATTTGTTGAAAAAGGCATACCAAAAGAAAAATTATTACCTATAGGTATACCTGTCAGCCAAGAATTTTCAACCCGTATTCTTAAATCTGAAGCTTGTGCTAAATTAAATCTTGATAATAATAAAAAAAATATTCTTATAATGTCCGGAAGTATGGGTTATGGACATATTGATAAATTAATAGACGCTCTTTTATCCCGCCTTTCAGATAAGATTAACATTATTGTGTTAGGCGGCACAAATGAAACTCTTAAGACGAAATTAAGACAGCGCTTTAATAATAAAAACGTATATATTATAGATTTTACAAAACAAGTCAGCTTATATATGGATGCATGTGACATATTGCTTACAAAACCCGGCGGGCTTACAAGTACTGAATCGGCTGTAAAAAATATCCCTACTATATTTACAAATCCAATACCTGGCTGTGAAACAAAAAACGCATATTTTTTTGAACAGCGCAATATGGCTTATTATGCAAATAATATTGAATCTCAAGTTGATTATGCTGAAAAATTATTAACAGATGAGAGTTATAAAGATATGATTTACAGCCAAAATCAGAATATTAATAAAAATGCAGCAAAAGATATTTGTGATTTTATAGAAAGCTGGTGATAATATATTATGTCTATGATAATATGGCAACAATTATTATTTATTCTTTTAGGATTTTTCTCTGGAAGTATTATGTTTAGTTATCTTTTACCAAAATTGATTTATAAAAAAGATATTATAGCTTTAAGCGATGACCATAATCCTGGTATGGCAAACGTACTTACATATGCTGGTAAAAAAATGGGAGCTATATGTCTTGTGCTTGATATGGCTAAAGGATTTATTCCTGTATACTTTGCAGGGATTTATTTAGAACATGATAATCTTCTGTTTTCTTTGGTAATATCCGCTCCTGTATTAGGCCATGCTTTTTGTCCATTTTTAAAATTTAAAGGAGGAAAAGCTGTCGCCGTTACTTTTGGTAGTTTACTTGGCACATTTGAATACAGCCTATCTTGGCTTATATTAGCTTTATCTACTTTATTTTTTACCGCTGTAATATCAATTTATCCACATTCTTTGCGTATAATTATATCTGTTATACCATTTGTTGTTTATACTTTAATATTTGAACATTGTTTTCCAGTTACAGTTGGATGTTTAATAATATCTATTGTTTTAACTTATACTCATATACGCGGTTATAATTCTCAGCCGTTTAATATAAAATTTTTCTGTATTAAAAAACCGCCTATACCAGACGATATTCCTGATACAGATGAAGTTAAACATCATAAAATATAAAAGAAGAGCTGTATATATCATACGGCTCTTCTTTTATATCTAAAAATATTATGCAAATTTTAACTGAGATGATTTTCCTTGTGCTGATACAAGAAAATCAGAATAAAGTCTTTTACCACGTTCAATAAGATTTTTATCTTCACCGCATCCGCATAGCATAGCAAAAGTTTGGCCTACGCATTTTCCTAAATCACTGCGGTTACGAAGACAAAGATAATAAAAAGAAAAAGCAGGAGAACTTGATATAGTAGTATAAAATTCCGGAGATGACTGCTTAATTCTGTCATAAAATGCAGACAATGCGGTTACTGCTGTAATACGCGATGGAGTAAAACAATCAAATGCTACTGTAGCTGCAAATACATATAAAAATTGTTCGTTTAATAATAAATCTGTATTATCCTGATCGCCTTCCCATGCCATTACTTCATCGGCCATTATTGCTCCAAATTGTCTTGCCTTTTCTATATTACCGTGTTGTAAATGGTATTCATGTTCAGCCTGTACTGTATCTTCTTTATCATTGTTATTGTATTGACCCATTATCTTAATATCCTTATCCTCATCAAAATCAGGCCTCACATTATCACCTCTTAAATTATATAATTAATAATTATAACATATGGTATAATAAATATACATAAACTAACACTTAATATACTTTATCATTATCCCCATCATTATTTATATTATCAGTTTTTTGTGTATTATCAGCTTTGGAATGCTCCATAGCCTCTCTTACAGCTTTAGCCAATTGATCAGGGCATGAAGTCTTTTTTAAACCGCATGTAGTTCCTGATAAAAGCTGTTCAACTTTTTCTACTGGCATTCCTTCGACTAATTTTGAAATACCTTTTAAATTACCATTGCAACCGCCTTCAAAATTTACAGACCGTACAATATTTCCATCTAATTCTAATGTTATAGAGCGCGAACATGTTCCATGCGTTTTATATTTATATTGCATTTTAAAAAATCACTTCCAAAATAAAAATATAAAATGATATTACATAATGTTCTTTTATGCAAATATTTGCTTTTAATATACACTTTAAAATTTTAATAATTCTTAACAAAATACCTGTTTTTATCTTACTTCAGCCTGTTTATATTCAAGAAGTTTTATTAAATTTTCATTAGGCGTTACACATGTAGCAAGAGGGATAGGCTTTACAGTATTCATTCCATGGAAATCCGAGCCGCCTGTCATAAGAAGTCCATTTTCATTTGCAAAATTTATTAAATATTGCGTATCCTCCTGGCTGTTTCGCGGATGCCATACTTCAACACCATCCAGACCGTGTTCTACAAGCTCTTCCATTACATCAAAACTATCATAAGTCGAAGGATGAGCTAAAACAGCAATACCGCCTGCTTCTTTAATTTGTGCGAGCACTTCAAATACATCCGGATATTCTACATGCACAACACACGAACCATTTTTACTGGAAAAAAGCTTATCATACAATTCACCAAATACACTTACTGAATATCCTGAATCCATCAGCGCTTTAGAAATATGCTGTTTATATATATTAGTACTTCCTGACGCACATTTTATTATTTGCTCCGGTGTTACAGGATAAAGCTGTACTACTTTTTTTATCATTTCAATAGATGCTTTTTTACGCGCCTGACCTGTTCGTTTACATAATCCTTCAAGTCTATCCGGTTTTTGCGGCCTATAACACAGTATATGCACTTTACGTGAACGTTTATAATCAAATGCAGAAAATTCAGCTCCATGCACAACTTTTATACCATAGCGTTCGCCAAGACGTTTTGCTCTTACACATCCAGCCATAGTATCATGGTCAGTTATTGCTATACATCTGATATGGCGTCTTCTCGCTATGGATATTAAATCTTCTATACCGGTCGAACCGTCGGATAGACGGGTATGACAATGCAAATCGCCAGTCATTATTAAATAATCCTCCTTAGCGGCATATAATAAAAATATAAACCGCCAAAATATATCATAAAATTATAAATTATCATATAATTACAATAATTTCCTTAATATATATTATACTCTTTCAGCTTAATTTTCACAAGTAATAATATTAAAATTATTTCCTTCCTTTAATATTATTAAAGTATAGTTAAAAACTTAATAAACTGTTTATACTAAAAACAATTTGTTAAGCATAAAATATAAAAAATATAATTAAATTAATAAATCTGAAGCTAAAATTAATTTAAAATAAATCAATAAATCAATTTAAAACCAAATTAATATCCCATGTCATTAAAGGAAAGGGGGCGCCTGCGCAGCGCATCCAAAGGATGCGCTTTACGCAAAATAATTTTTTAAATATTCAGGCTGAGTTATAAAAATAAACTAGTATTATCTTAAATACACATCATCTTTATTTATCAAATTATTTTGCATTCGGCAACCATATTTCATATGGTTGCACGCAGGCGCCCCCCTTCTCTGTTAAGCTTATTGCAATATAAAATATCTTTTATACATATACGCACAATAATTAAATGATCTAAAAAATATAATAAGATAATTATATATGTTTATTCTTAATTTATTTTTATTTATATTATTAATTTTAATCTATTGAATGATTTAGTTTTTTAATTAATATTAGCTGATATATGAGTATAATTAAAAAATATTATTTACTTTATAAATATTGTAAAAATATTTTTAGATTTGATTGATTATTATGAAAAAAAAGGATACAATATAAAAAGTAACCTATTGTGAAAGGAGCTGCATATTATCATGTCATCATCATTCAATCAATATTTAGACGGCGATTTTTCCGGCAGTTTCGAGGAATTTTTAGATAGTAATCAAAATGATTCAGATTATGGTTTTGATGATACCGATATGGAATATCAAGATCATAACCTTCCTTCTTTTAATAAAGCTGTGCAATCTGCAAAAGCTGCATATGACAGTGCTACAAAAAGTGCTAGAGCTGCCTATCTTAAGGCTGTTGAAGAAGCTAAAGCTGGTTATTTAAAGGCTACTGTAAACGCTAAATCAGCTTATAAAAAAGCTGTTTCAACTGCTAAAACAGCGTGTGAAAAAGCTGGAGATATGAAAAAACGCGCAACAAAAGAAATTGATAAAACTGTAAATGATATTAAGGAAAATAAAGAATTATCAATAAAAGTTGCCGCAGTTACCGCAGTAGCTACAGCAACTGCAATTGGTATTGTATGCGCAATATTTAAAAAGAAAAAATAAATATTGATATTTAAACACAGGTAATTTATATTAAGCATAAGGCGCAGTTTGAGATAACAATATTTTATCTTAAAACAGCGCCTTATATTTAAATTAAATAATAAAAATATTATTTTTTTACATGTTTATTTATCTTTTGCTTTACATATCATAATACACATGATATAATGTTGAGTCAGTTGGGGTAATATACCAACTGCGGCCCTTCACTCAGCATATCTGGGAAACACCTTGCTTCCTTTCAAGGATCTTCACCTTTACCATATGCTTAGTCTTGAGGTCATTATAAAATTATCATTTTTTGAGGTGAAATTTATTATGATGCAAAAAACTGAAAAACAGGCTATTATGCAGGAGTATGCAATTCATGAAGGCGATACAGGTTCTCCTGAGGTTCAAATCGCTGTTCTTACTAAAAGAATCAATGATTTAACTGAACATCTTAAAATTCATAAGAAAGACCATCACTCTCGACGCGGCCTGCTTAAAATGGTTGGTAAAAGACGCGGTCTTCTTAATTACTTAATTAAGAAAGATATTAACCGTTACCGCGCAATTATCGAAAAACTCGGCATACGTAAATAATCAATGGATATTGGGGTTAGAGGTCGGTTTGTTCTTAAAATCCAACTTTAATGCATCCGTTAGGATAGCTATAAAAGTTAAGGATTTAACAATCGGTTCTCTAACCTTTTCCGTTTTTTTATGGTTTACGTATTAACAATTTTAATTATACCGGTAATTTTTAAAGGGAAAACTATTTTAGCGCGTGGTTTTAGCAGTGAAACGAACAATCAGATTTTGATATAATAAAATTTTGAATAATATATCAGTTTATTTATTCTGACTGTTGGTTTTATTGCTAAACCTGCGTATTTCCTTAAAAAATTAATATTTACCGGTTTATTTAATAAATATAAAAATTTAATTAGGAGGAAATAGTAAGGTTATGTTTGAAAATTTCAAAGTTTTTAAAACCGAACTTCTAGGCCGTCCATTGGTTGTAGAAACCGGTAAAATGGCACAATTAGCTAATGGTTCCTGCCTTATTCGATATGGCGAAACCGTTGTTCATGTAGCTGTAACAGCATCAGCAAAACCAAGAGAAGGTATTGACTTTTTCCCATTATCTGTTGATTTTGAGGAAAAATTATATGCAGTAGGTAAAATACCGGGGTCTTTCTTAAAAAGAGAAGGCCGGCCAACTGAAAAGGCTATTCTTGCTTCTCGTGTAATTGACCGTCCTATTCGCCCGTTATTTCCTAAAGATATGCGTAACGATGTATCTGTTGTTGCAACCGTTATGTCGGTTGATCCTGATTGTTCGCCTGAAATTACCGCTATGTTAGGCGTATCAGTCGCTTTATCAATTTCTGATATTCCATGGAATGGCCCTATATCCGGTCTTTCTGTAGGTTATGTTGACGGTCAAATAATATTAAATCCAACTGCTGAACAAAAAGCAAAATCTAAAATGGTTGTAACTGTCGCTTCTACATGCGACCGTGTTGCTATGATTGAAGCTGGGGCTGATGAAATACCGGAAAAAATTATGTACGACGGTATTATGTTAGCACATGAAGAAAATAAAAAGGTAGTTGAATGGATAAATTCTATAAAAGCAGAAATAGGCAAGCCTAAATTTGAATTCCCATCTTTAGAACCAGATCCTGAAATGTTTGAAGCTATAAAAGCATTTTGTATAGACGATATAAAAATCGCTATGGATACAGACGATAAAAAAGTTCGCGATGAAAGATTAAAGCCAATTTATGAGGCTGTTCATGAAAAATTTGATGAAATTTATCCTGAACAGGAAGCTGTTATAGAAGAATGCTTATATAAAGTACAAAAATTTGTAGTACGCCGTTGGTTATTAGATGAACAAAAACGTGTCGACGGCCGCGGTATGGATCAAATCCGTCCATTAGCAGCAGAAGTTGGTATCCTTCCAAGGGTACATGGTTCCGGTATGTTTACCAGAGGTCAGACTCAGGTCCTTACTGTTGCTACATTAGGTCCTGTCAGCGACCAGCAGGTTCTTGACGGCATAGATTCTGAAGAAACTAAACGATATATGCATCATTATAATTTCCCGTCTTATTCTGTTGGTGAAACAAAACCAAGCCGTGGTCCTGGTAGACGCGAAATTGGTCATGGCGCTCTTGCTGAACGCGCTCTTGAACCGGTTATCCCATCAGTTGAAGAATTTCCATATGCTTTAAGACTTGTTTCTGAAGTATTATCTTCTAATGGCTCAACATCTCAGGGTTCTATATGCGGTTCTACTCTTGCACTTATGGATGCAGGCGTACCAATTAAAGCTCCTGTTGCCGGTATTTCTTGCGGTCTTATCACTGAAGGCGACCGCTGGATGACTATGGTAGATATCCAGGGTGTAGAAGACTTCTTTGGTGATATGGACTTTAAAGTTGCCGGTACTCATAAAGGTATAACAGCTATTCAAATGGATTTAAAAATAAATGGTTTAACTCCGGAAATTATTGCAGAAGCTTTAGAAAAAACCCGTAAAGCAAGAATTTATATTTTAGATGAAGTTATGCTTAAAGCTTTACCCCAGCCGCGTAAAGAATTATCAAAATATGCCCCAAAGATGTTATCTACTGTTATAAATGTTGATAAAATCCGTGATATCATTGGTCCAGGCGGTAAAGTTATTCAAAAGATGTGCGCTGAATGCAACTGTAAAATCGACGTTGAAGAAGATGGACATGTATTTGTTTCCGCTATTGATATTGACGATGCACGCCGCGCTATGCTTATGATTGAAACTATTGCTAAAGATCCTGAAGTAGGCGCTATATATAAAGGTAAAGTTACCCGTCTTATGAACTTTGGCGCATTTGTTGAAATCGCCCCTGGTAAAGAAGGTTTAGTTCATATCAGCCGTCTTGATGTTAAACGTGTGGAAAAGGTCGAAGACGTTGTTAATGTCGGTGATGAAGTAATTGTTAAGGTTACTGAAATTGACGATCAGGGTAGGCTTAATCTTAGCCGCCGTGACGCTTTAATTGAAGTGGAAGGTTTAGTTCCTGAAAATGATCCTGCTCCACCTCGTAGGCCATCCGGTCCGCGTCCTAATGGACCTCGTCCAAATAACGGTCCGCATAAACATCAGGATAAATAATTTGCAGTTAATATTTTACAATTAGTTATAATATCAAAAAGCTTTACTTTGTGTAATTCAAAGTAAAGCTTTTTTAATTAATATTCACTATCCGCTTTTTCTGTATAAGAACGACTTACAGGTAAAATGCGGTATAGTTATCTTTTATGATATTTCAACTCGCATCCTGCATATACACAAAATGACAGTATAACCGCTAAAAGCGGAAATATACCGCAAAAATTTCAACCAACGTTATCTTTATTTACAACATGATAAGTAGTGCCGCCGTGTACATAAGCAGTACCGCCATTTCAAATCTGATCTTACATATATGAGGACGGCTACAAATGATTCAGGCGTAAATAGCTGTTGCTGAGATTTAAATCCATATCCTGCGCATGAAGGACGCCTAATAACCCTGATACGAGAAATCAGGGCTGAAAGATTTCAATCAGCGTCATTACGTGAATAATTACCACTATCCTTTTTAAATCAAAAATCCATTTTTTATTTTCCAATCCGCGTCATTACGTGGATGACGACATATTTGTGGCGTTGGATTTCGTCTGGGATAAAACATTTCAACCCACGCCATCGCGCAGATTACGACTATCACCACACTGAAAAGGATTACTTCGACATGCAATTTCTACCCTCATCATATAGATGACGACCAGCATATGATTGACGCGGTTAAAAAGTGGGCAAAATTTCAATCCGCGTCATCGTGGTAAATGACGACCTGTATAATATATACCATAGCAAACCGGAGAGGCGATTTCAAGCCACGCTATCACGTAGATGACGATGTTCGAAAGAAGGAGTTGTATATACATATGCGCAATTTCAACTCACGTCCTCCGCATGGAGGACGACTAAACGGGGGAGGCGGAAAGGAGGCCGCCAATGATATTTCAACCCATGTTCTCCTTATAAGAGAACGACTTGGGCGTTCCATGATAAAGATGTAAACCCTACGGGAATTTCAACCCATGTTCTCTGTATAAGAGAACGACAGGATATAATTTTTAATCCGCAATCAAGCTTATTATTTCAATCCATGTTCTCTGTATAAGAGAACGACCACGGTTAATTCATCTTGTATATTAGTTTTTTTCAATTTCAATCCATGTTCTCTGTATAAGAGAACGACTGCCTTAACGAAAGAAGCGGCTAATGGCAAGTATATTTCAATCCATGTTCTCTGTACAAGAGAACGACGGCTATCTACACGGTGGCTATGTGCTGGAGGAATATTTCAACCCATGTTCTCTGTACAAGAGAACGACTAGCCAACATAACTTTACGCAATAATGCCACGCTCATTTCAACCCATGTTCTCTGTATAAGAGAACGACTGACTTATGGCTAAAGATTTTGCAAAAGCATTTTACATTTCAACCCATGTTCTCTGTATAAGAGAACGACGGGCTTATGCCGTGGAAACCATCTAAGCCCAGTAATTTCAACCCATGTTCTCTGTATAAGAGAACGACGCTACATAGTCGGATATTAATACCGGATAGCCGTATTTCAACCCATGTTCTCTGTATAAGAGAACGACTGCAAAAATTAATAAAATCAATTAATATCTTTTGTGTAAAATTCATAAAATGATTAGCAATTATACAAATATATATTCTAAACATATTTTAATATCTTATATAAATTTTATATATTTAACTAATCTCTGGAGCGAAGCTTATTATTATTTTATGATCGCTTATATATCGCACTTACAATAAAATTGATCTATAAAATTAATATGTTATTTTTCAAAATAATCATACCCTGCTATCTTTTATTGACTGATTATATAAATAACATAATGGTAATCTTCTAATAACATAATTTAAATTACTTAAAACAAAAAAACAAATTATAAAACAAAAGATAAGGTAAAAGCTTCGTTTACGGGGGCGCCTGCAAAGCGCATCATTCAGATGCGCTAGGACGCAAAATAATATAAAAATATACACACCTTGGTAAAAAACAAACAGATATTTTTTTAATTACACAGTATTTTTATACGGCAAATTATTTTGCGTAAAGCAGCCATATAAAATATGGCTGCGCGCAGGCGCCCCTCATTTTAAGGTAACATAACTCGCAATGGTTTTTATATGTAAATACCTGCATATTTTTGAATATTGTATAATTTAGGACAATATATGTAATATAAAAAGCAAGAATTTATACGCTTAATCTGCGTTTATTAAATACCGGCAATGGTTCTATCCCTGATTCTTTTTCTATTAAAAGTGCTCTGCATGGAGCTGCCTCTGTATTGCCAATATTAATAGGAGGTGCAAATAGCATATAATTACCATCTCTGATACCTTTTAAATTTAATCCTTCTAAAATATATATTCCATTTTGTAAAAGTTTTATATGTGTAACAGCTTCATCAAAATCAGCTGCAATAGACATTGCATCTATACCCACTAGTTGTATTTTTGTATCAACTAAAGCATATGCGCCCGTTCTATCAAGATAAAATTCGCCTTCTGTACGAAATAATACTCTATCCATACGCGGAGTGATATGTTCTTCAATAAATTTACCTGTTATATTTTCTTTTACTGAAATAACTGTACATTCTCCTATAAATGGAGCCAGACCAATATCCATAATTCCTTTTCCATTTTTTATAAAATGAAGAGGAGCGTCAATATGCGTTCCAGCATGAAGGCACATATTTACAGCTGATAAATTACAGCTATCCCCTTTTTCAATAGATTGCAGACTAATTATTTTTGTTTGAGGATCACCTGGATATAATTTACAATCAGCTGCATTTATTGAAATATCATGTGCGATCATTTATATTCATCCCCTAACTGTTTATAATATCTATAACACAATTATATATTTCATTTGATATAACATTGCAAGGCCTGTTTGCATCAATGATTTTTATATTTTGTGTATTTTTTAATATCTCAAATACTTTATAAAAATTATTTCTGATTTGTTCGGATTTTTTTACATCCTTTTCATATAATTCTAAATTACGATTGGCATTTTTCATACGTTTTTTACTGATATCAGCAGGCAAATCTAAAAATATGCATAAATCCGGTTTCATTATATCCGGGCATTTTAAATTTATATCCATAACCCATTGCATATCACAGTCAAGTCCTTGATATGCAAAAGAAGAATAATAATATCTGTCGCATATTATATTAAATCCATCTTCAAGTGTCATTTTTATACCATCAAAACTGTTTATATTATGAGTTACCCTATCAGCCATAAATAATGCGGCTAATTCAGGTATAGTAAGCTCTAACCTACCGCTTAATGCATCTCTTATAATACCGCCTACTGTTGTATTCGTAGGTTCTGCCGTTTGTTTTACAGGTATACCGCTTTTTATAAGTTTATTATATAAAAGTGAAATCTGCGTACCTTTTCCGCATCCGTCTATACCTTCTATAACAATAAATTTACCCTTATTTTTTTCAGTATAAGATATATTCATAAGCTTTTCATCCCATATATTTCATATAAAATTTTTAAAAGCTGATTTTAAAAATATTTTATCCAAAATTATACAATTATTTATATATTATACTTTAATATATACATCTTTTCAAGCGTTATGCATATCATAATATTTGTGGAAAACTACTAAAAACCTTTAATAGAAATATGAGGAATAATATAATGATAAAAATAGCTAAAACTGGAATTATTTTGCTTGCAATACAGAACATTTTAGTATAAAATGTATATGGTATTTATGTTGTTTATGTTTTATCAAACATTTATAAATAACGTTAAACAGATAAACAAATGATGAAAGGAAGTTTTTTGAAATGTCAGCTCTTAATAAAAAGACCATTGAAGACATCGATGTAGCCGGCAAAAAAGTATTAGTACGCTGTGACTTTAACGTACCATTTAATGCAGATGGATCTATTTCCGATCCAAAACGTATTAAAGAAGCTTTGCCAACTATAAAATACCTTCTCTCCAAAGGCGCTAAGGTTATTCTTTGTTCACATCTTGGCCGTCCAAAGGGCGAATTTAATATGAAATATTCTTTGGCTCCTGTAGCTGAATATCTTTCAAAAGCTTTAGGCCAAGAAGTAAAAATGGCTAAAGACGTTATAGGAGATTCTGCTAAATCTCTTGCAGCTTCCCTTAAAGACGGCGAAGCTATGCTTATTGAAAATGTACGTTTCCATAAAGAAGAAGAAAAGAATGATCCTGAATTTAGTAAACAATTAGCTTCCCTTGCTGAAATTTATGTAAACGACGCTTTTGGCACAGCTCATAGAGCTCATGCTTCCACAGCAGGCGTTGCTCAATATCTCCCAGCTGTATGCGGATATCTTATTCAAAAAGAAATCAGCATCATGGGCGGTGCTCTTGAAAATCCAAAACGTCCGTTTGTCGCTATCCTAGGCGGTGCTAAAGTATCCGATAAAATCGGCGTTATAAATAACCTTATTGATAAAGTTGATACTCTTATTATCGGCGGCGGTATGGCTTATACTTTCTATAAAGCTAAAGGCCATACAATCGGTAATTCTATTTGTGAAGACGATAAAGTTGAATTAGCTAAAGAAATTCTTGCAAAAGCACAGGCTAAAGGCGTTAATTTCCTTCTTCCAGTAGATAACAGAGTTGCTGATAACTATGCAGCTGATGCTAATTATAAAGACGTTCCATCTGATGATATTCCAGACGGCTGGATGGGTCTTGATATTGGTCCGGAAACTGCAAAAATTTATGCTGACGCTATAAAAGGCGCTGGTACTGTCGTATGGAACGGTCCTATGGGTGTATCCGAATGGGATAACTTTGCTAAAGGTACTATCGCTGTTGCAACTGCTGTTGCTGATTCCGGTGCAATCTCTATCATCGGCGGCGGCGATTCTGCAGCTGCTATTGAAAAATTAGGCTTTGCTGATAAAATGACCCATATTTCTACAGGCGGCGGCGCTTCTCTTGAATTCCTCGAAGGCCTTGAACTTCCTGGTATTGCTGCTCTTAATGATAAATAATAAATTTTTATCAAATTATAGAGAAATCTATATTATCCTAAATTAAACAATATATAAAAAATATGCATTATAATACTAAATATTAAAGAAAATATCTTTGGTTGTGTTACTGTAAAAAAGGGGGGCGCCTGCGTGCAACC
>CALWVB010000142.1 GCA_944384895.1 uncultured Clostridia bacterium
TGGGACGCAAAATAAATGTACCAACTAGCAGCCAAAGATAAAAAAGAAAACAAATATTTTCTTAATTAACAAAAGATTAAAACAACAAATTATTTTGCGTTAGGCAGCCATATTTAAATATGGCTGCCCGCAGGCGCCCCCCCTTTTGTTACGATACATAACTGGGAAATATTTTTCTATAATAAAACGTTTGCCTATAACTTTTATCTCTTGATATTAACAATTGTGCGATCTAGATTAACATATTATAATTATACTTAAAATATTAACCGCTATAAACAACGCCTCGATTTGCATCTAAAGTAACAGATGTACCGCCTTTTAATAATTGCGTTGCATTTTCAGCGCCCACTATAACTGGTTTTTCCAAAGCCATACCTACAATAGCTGCATAAGAATTCAGACCATCTTCTTCTGTTATAATACCAATAGCATCTTTAAGCACTGATAATATTCTACTGCTGGTTTTTGGTATAACAAGAATATCGCCTTTACGGAAATTTTTATTAGCATCATTTTCATTAGAACATACGCAAAGGGTACCGCATATCTGGCCGCCGCCAGCGCCTGTGCCTGTAACTAAAATATTGCCTACAAGATGTACTTTTAATAAATTAGTAGTACCAGCTACACCTAATGGTACGCCTGCTGTAATAACAACAAGGTCGCTGTTTTCTAATAAACCATGTTCAACTGATTTATCAACAACATGTTCAAATAATTCATCAGTATTAGTCTTTTCATCTACTAATACCGGTACAACACCCCAAGATAAGTTCATTTGACGCCATACTTTTTCTTCCGGAGTACATCCGATTATCATACAGCTTGGACGGTATTTTGAAATCATTCTAGCTGTTTTACCTGATTTTGATACTGTTATAATAGCTTTTGCCCCTAAATCAAGAGCAGTCGTACAGGTTGCATGGGATATAGCGTTTGTTACATTAGGAGCTTCTTTTATCATCCTGGAAGTAAAACGTCTGTCATAATCTATATCATCTTCTGTACGTTCGGCAATTCTTGCCATAGTTTTAAGAGCTTCTACAGGATAAAGCCCAGCGGCAGTTTCACCTGAAAGCATAATAGCTGAAGTGCCGTCATATATTGCATTAGCAACGTCTGTAGATTCCGCTCTGGTTGGACGTGGATTTTTTATCATAGAATCAAGCATTTGAGTGGCTGTAATAACCTGTTTACCTGCATAATATGCTTTTTTAATTATCATTTTTTGTATTACAGGTATATCTTCCAATGGAATTTCTACGCCTAAATCACCTCTGGCTACCATTATGCCATCTGATACGCGTATAATTTCATCAATATTTTCTACACCTTCTGCATTTTCTATTTTAGCAATAATTCTTAAATCATTACCGCCAATGCTTTCCAATTCATGGCGTATGGTTATTACATCACTTGCTGTTCTTACAAATGAAGCTGCAATAAAATCAAAACCATTTTCTACAGCAAAAGCTAAATCATCTTTATCCTTTTGGCTCATATATGGCATTGATAATTTAGCGCCTGGAACATTTATACCCTTGCGTGAAGCTACCATACCGCCATTTATTACTTTACAGACTATATCATGGTTAGGATCTATACGTTCAACTATCATTTCAATAAGCCCGTCGTCGATCAATATTCTTGATCCTTGTGAGACGTCACGGTATAATTCTTTAAATGATATAGACGCATTAGTACTATCGCCTACAATATCATCCACATGAAGAGTAAAATCCTGGCCTGGAACAAGTTCTACTTTTTTACCTTCTATCTCTCCCAGCCTTATTTCTGGTCCTTTTGTATCACATAATAACGCAATAGGAAGGCCCATTTCTTCTCTAATTGCTTTTATTGCATCTGCACGTTCTTTATGTGATTTATAATCTCCATGTGAAAAATTAAAACGAGCTACATCCATACCGGAACGAATAAGTTCCCTTAAAATATTTTCATTATCTACCGCAGGTCCAACTGTACATATAATCTTTGTTTTTCGCATATATCTTCGTCCTTTTTTATTCGTTTATAAAAATTTCTGTTTATTATATTTTTAATTATATAATATAATAACATATATTTTTTATGAATCAACTTCATTTCACGATTTTTATACCATTTATATAAATCATTTGCATATAAAGCTCAATTCCTTGACATTTTATGCAATTTACGATATAATTATTTTGATTACTTATATCCGGGTGTGGCGCAGATTGGTAGCGCGCTTGAATGGGGTTCAAGAGGCCGCTGGTTCAACTCCAGTCACTCGGATTTTTATTTTTCCCTGCAAATCCTGTATTTTAAAGGTTTTGCTGGGATTTTTGTTTTTACATTCATTTTTAAAAAGTTCTGAAAAATTCTAAAAAGTTTTGTGCTATTGCACCCCCTATTGCACCCCTAAATTTTATCGGTGATTTTACGTAGATCGTCGTAATTGGTGTGTGTATATTCAGCCGTCATTTCAAATTTGCTATGCCCTATTAATTCTTTTTTGTCTGTTGCCGGAGCATTAATTTTTTTCATCAGTGTTGCAAATGTATGTCTACAACAATGAGGCTCTAACTTGCGTACACCTATCTCCTTAAGAGCTGGATAATAACATTTTTCCCTAAAATATTTATCATTCATCTTTTGACCATTTCTTCCAACTAAAAATCCATCATAAAAATTATAATAATACAAAAATACAATATCTTTTATCTTAGGCGATATGGTAACAATTTTATTTTTGCCTGCATCTGTTTTGTTACCTCCTAAAAAAGCTAAATTATAAGTATCAAACCTATCACCAGTTAATGACAAAAACTCATTTATCCTATACCCTGTATATATCATTACAGTTATATAGTCTGCATATGGTATTTTACCCACAGCTCCCCTTATTTTTTCTATTTCTTCTTTTGTAAAAGCGTCTCTTTTTGACTTTTCTTTTTTTTCATTTATATATATATTTTCGGCATAGTTAATGGTAGCTATGTCATGGCTTATCGCGTACTTATATAACAGTGTCGCCAATGCTTTCATGTTTTCTTTTGTCCGCCGTCCGTGTGGACAATTATTAACACATAAATTATAGTGATCCGTCCTTAGC
>CALWVB010000143.1 GCA_944384895.1 uncultured Clostridia bacterium
AGTAATTTAAGAAAACGGAGGGTGCTTTTTATGAGAATAAGTTTAAAAAGATTAGCCTGTATATTAACTTGTGTAATATTTATATTAATATTATTTACAGGTTGCAGTTTTGGAGATTCTCTCAATAAAGTGATGGATAATACCAGTGGCGATCCAAATACTACTATAACATTAAACTCTACTGATTCAAAATTTTCTATTGATGTACCGGGAAACTGGTCACAATTAGATCAATCTTTCCATGAAGATTCCCTTTTATCAGTTGTTGACAATAATGAACAATTATTTATTGTATCAATGACAGAAGATAAAACATTATTTGAAAGTGGTATAACATGCGGAACATATATGTCAAAAGTTTTAAGCAATATGTCAAGCGCTATAGATGATCCGGTAACAGGTGAAATAGAAAACGCAACTTATGATAATAAAACCGCATGTGCAGCAAATATAGAAGGAACAATTAAGGGTTATGGAATTGCATATAGGGTATATGCAATAGAATATGATGGTTATTTTTTATTATTGACAGCATGGAGTCCTTTAGAAATGAAAGACCAGGCAAAAGATACATTTGATAAAATAATATCAACAGTACATGTATTTACCAATAGTAATGTTGATAGCACTATATAAATTTTTATAAATAAAGAAAATAATAAAAATATTTACAGATAAAAATATGATTATATATTGTTTTAGGAAAAATAGCTTACAACAAAATAAATTACCGTAGGACAAAAAAGAGGGGGGCGCCCGCGTAAGTGCATCTTTTTAAGATGCACTTACTGCAAATGCTATTCTTATTAAAAATGTATTAAAAGAAAAAATAAGATGTTTTAAAGTAAAATGCATTTGCATCAGCGGACATTCGTCCGCACGCGGGCGCCCCCCTCTTAGGTTTATGTAATCGGTAGTGTTGCTGTAAACTAAAAAATATTATAATTTAGTTTTATATGTATAAGGGAAATTTTAATCTTATAATTTAATTTATTAGATTAATGCATGCCACCCAATAATAATCTTAATAAAACATATCATTGGGTATATATATAAAAAGCAAAATTATGTATCATATGATAATTTATAATAAGATTGGTTGAATTTTATTTTTAATTATATTTTTGTATAATATATAGAAAATTCTTGCAATTTTTATATATTTATGATATGCTAATAAAGCATTTGGTTTGCCGTTGGAATTTTATCCAATGGGGGTCAATGCCAAAAGCTTATAAAAGCTATGACATTGAAGCGGGCAGTCCTCTGTCTTAATGATAAAAGTTAAGATAATGAATGTCTGAAAATTTTAGGAGGATTTTTTAATGGATGCACTTAAGTACATTGCACAAGACAGTTTAAAAAAGGAGTTACCTCAGTTTTCAATCGGCGATACAGTAAGAGTTGATGTTAAAATCCGTGAAGGTGACAGAGAAAGAATTCAGGCTTTTGAAGGAACTGTAATCGCTAAAAAATGTAGCGGTATTGCTGAAACATTTACAGTACGCAGAGTATCATATGGTGTTGGTGTTGAAAGAGTTTTCCCAATCCATTCTCCGAATGTACAGGATGTTAAAGTAATCAGACGCGGCCGTGTTCGCAGAAGTAAACTTTATTATCTCCGTGATAGAGTTGGTAAAGCTGCAAAAGTTAAAGAACAACTCAGGTAGTAAGCTTAAAGGGACTTTAAGGTCCCTTTTTTGCATCATTTTTATATTATGATGTTATATTTTTGAAATGTGGTGATTATTTCCATGAGTAACACGTACAATGCCGATAAAGAAAGCAGACGTTTAAATGATAGCGTTGCTGTAAATATTAATATGAAGAACCGTTGGTCTGAAGTAAATGATTGGTGTCAGGCTCTTACTTCGGCATTGGCGGTAGTTGTTATTATTTTTGCGTTTATATTTAGAATAGTTATGGTAGATGGTACTTCTATGGTTCCAACATTGCATGATAGGGACCGTTTGGTTATATCAAGTTTATTCTGTAATCCTAAAAATGATGATATAGTGGTTTTATCAACTGAAGGTAATAATAGTCATCCTATAATAAAAAGAGTAATCGGTATGGATGGACAAACGGTCGAAATTGATTATAAAAACGATGTTGTAAAGGTTTATGATAAAGATAGTACTACGCCAAAGATTTTAGATGAACCATATATAAATGAAAAGGACTTGAGATGGAGTTTAATATCAGTTCCACAAGGGATAGAAGGAAATGAACCGCAATTATATTTTGACAAAAATGGGCGGATAGAAAAAGCTGTATATCCTGTTCCTGAAGGATGTTATTTTGTAATGGGCGATAATCGAAACGATTCAAAAGATAGTAGATTTCCAGATGTAGGATTTATTGAAAGAGATCAAATTATAGGTGTAGCATTATTAAGATTATTCCCATTTGAAAGCTTTGGCTTTGTTAATTAATAAAAAAGGTTGTGTATAAAAATATGGGTCAACAGCAGTCACAAATACAATGGTTTCCAGGACATATGGCAAAAACAAGAAGGCTTATTAAAGAATCTTTGCCGCTTGTTGACATAGTTGCTCAATTGCTTGACGCCCGTATACCACAAAGCAGCCAAAATCCGGAACTTAAATCATTAATCGGCTCAAAACCTAATATAATATTGCTCAATAAATGTGATATAGCCGATACGGTTATGACCAATAAATGGATAGAATATTTTGCATCAAAAGGAATAACAGCTATACCGGTAGATTGCAAAAGTTCAAAAGGATTAAATAAAATAATCCCAGTTGCAAGGGAAATATTAAAAGATAAAATAGCTGCCTGGGAACGCAAAGGTATGGGTTCGCGCCCTATCAGAATTATGGTAGTTGGTATACCAAATGTCGGGAAATCAACCTTTATAAACCGTATTGCAAAAGGTAATAAAGCAAAAGTAGCCGATAAACCTGGAGTGACCAGAGGCAATCAATGGTTTTCAATGGGAAAAGGCGGCGAACTTTTAGATACACCGGGAGTATTATGGCCTAAATTTGACGATCCTATGGTTGGAGAAAAACTGGCATTTACAGGAGCTGTTAAAGATACAATTATAGATACAGAAACGCTTGCCTGCCGTTTATTGGAATATCTTGCAGCAAATTATCCACAGGGAATTATCTTAAGATATAAGCTTGATAATATCTCACAAATGAATGGATATGCTTTACTGCAATTAATAGCAAAAAAGCGCGGTATGTTGATATCAGGAGGAGAGCTTGATACAGAAAGAGCATCAGTTATGGTGCTTGATGAATTTAGAGCTGGTTTATTAGGCAAAATTACATTGGATGTACCGCCGGGAGAATAATAAAAATGTTAAAAGAACAGATAAACTGGACTTTATATGAATCTCAAGCAAAAGAAAAGGGATATTGTTGCATATGCGGCGTTGATGAAGCTGGAAGGGGACCTTTAGCAGGAAATGTATATGCGGCGGCAATTATTTTGCCTGAAAACTGTGATATTGAAGGTATTAATGATTCAAAAAAGCTTAGTGAGAAAAAACGTGAGCAATTATTTGAGATAATATGTGAAAAAGCGTTATCATATTCTATTGGTACTGCAAACGTTCAGGAAATAGATAGTATAAATATTTTGCAGGCTACTCTTTTAGCTATGAAAAGAGCTGTTGAGGGCCTTAAAATAACTCCAGATTATGTATTTGTAGATGGTAATACTATGCCGCATATTGACATACAAGGCCAAACAATAATAAAAGGCGATGCAAAATGTATTTCAATTGCAGCGGCTTCTATATTAGCTAAAGTAAGCCGAGATAGGTATATGAAAGAAATGGATAAACTTTATCCTCAATACCAGTTTGCAAAGCATAAAGGTTATGGAACAGCTTTACATATTCAGTTAATTAAAGAATATGGTCCATGTGAAATACATAGAAAAACTTTTCTTAAAAAGATATTGGGAGAATAATAAATAAAATGGCGGATAACAGCAGCGGTAGATTGGGAGAGCAATATGCGGCTGAACGGATGAAAAATGACGGGTATGAGATAATTTGTACAAATTATAGATCGCGTTTTGGCGAAATTGACATAATAGCCAGCGATTCAAAATATATTGTATTTGTCGAGGTAAAAACCAGAAGATACACAAGTTATGCCAGGCCGGTAGAATGGGTGACTAAAACTAAGCAAAACCGTATTATAAATACCGCGCTAATGTATTTATCTGAACATAAAACTAATTTAAATATAAGATTTGACGTGATAGAAATTATCACTGGCACAAGAGAATTTCATGTTATCGAATATAACCATATTAAAAATGCTTTTATGATGGGATGGTAGCTTTGAGATTATTTGATTTGCATTGCGATACCCTTTATATGTGTCAAAAAGATAAATTGGATTTTAAAATTAATAATTTACAGTTATCATTAGAAAAAGGATTAAAATATCATCCATGGGTGCAGTTATTTGCAATATGGGTACCAGATGAATTAAGAAAACAAAAAGCTGTAGACCATTTTAATAATTGTTACTACTATTTTTTAGAACAAATTGACAAACATTCAGATATTATTGTACAATGTAAAAAGTTTGATGATATTCAAAATGCAATAAAAAATAATAAATGTGCGGCGATATTGTCAGTTGAAGGAGCTGCAGCAGCTGGAGGCAAACTGGAAGGTTTTGAGCATATGGCTGGCTGCGGTGTTAAGATGATAACCTTAACATGGAATGGGCCTAATGAATTAGGCGACGGGATATTATCAAAAAATGGTATGGGACTTAGCTCATTTGGGCTTGAGTCAGTTAAACAGATGGAACAGCTTAATATAACTGTAGATGTATCGCATTTATCAGAAAAAGGATTTTATGATGTGGTATCTGTTGCAAAAAGACCGTTTGCTGCAACTCATTCCAATTCAAAATATATTTGTAATAATGTGCGAAATCTTACAGATAATCAATTTAAAGAAATTATAAAACATGATGGTATTGTGGGGATTAATTTTTATCCGCAGTTTGTCAATAACACCTCTGACTGTACTTATAAAGATATAAAAAGACATATTGATCATTATATATCCCTTGAAGGGGAGAATAATATTTCTGTTGGCGCGGATTTTGACGGCGCTGATATGCCTTCATGTATTACCGGAATTGAAGATGTATCAAAATTATATGATTATCTTATTGACTGGGGTTATTCAGAGGAATTAACTGATAAAATTATGTTTAAAAATGCATATGAATTTGTCAAACGCAATTTTATATAAGATGATATAAGGTAAACAAAAACTGGAGTTGAGATTAATGCTGTATAATAGCACAAGAGATAGTAAAGTAAGTGTTACTTCTGCCAAGGCAATATCTAAAGGTATTTCATCAGAAGGCGGTTTATTTGTACCGGAAAGTTTTCCGCAAATAACTTTGGATGATATAAACCGTTTATCTAAAATGGATTATATTAACAGGGCAAAATATATATTAAGTTTATATCTTACTGATTTTACAGAAGATGAAATAGATTATTGTGTAAACGGCGCATATAAAAAAGGCAAATTTGAATGCGATGATATAGCTCATCTTGTTAATATAACAGATGGCTGCAATATATTAGAATTATGGCATGGTCCTACATGTGCGTTCAAAGATATGGCGCTGCAGCTTTTACCGTTTTTATTAACTGTAGCTGCAAAGAAAACATGCGGCGGTAAAACTATTGTTATTTTAGTAGCTACTTCCGGCGATACAGGTAAAGCTGCATTAGAAGGATTTAAAGATGTACCTGGTACAAAAATTATGGTATTTTATCCTGAACAGGGCGTCAGCCAGATGCAAAAACTTCAGATGTGTACTCAGGAAGGTGAAAATGTATCTGTATTTGCAATAAAAGGTAATTTTGACGATGCTCAGACTGGTGTTAAAAAAATATTTACCGATAAAGATGTTGCAGAAAAATTAGCTGAAAATAATATGATGTTTTCAAGCGCCAATTCAATAAATTGGGGAAGGCTTGTTCCACAAATTATTTATTATGTTTCAGCTTATTGCGATATGATTAATAATAATCAAATTTCTTTAGGCGATAAAATTAATATTGATGTTCCAACAGGTAATTTTGGTAATATTTTAGCTGCATATTATGCAATGAAAATGGGATTGCCGGTAAACAAACTGATATGCGCATCCAATGCTAATAATGTATTGACTGATTTTATAAAAACCGGTACTTATGACCGCAACAGACATTTTTATACAACTATTTCACCATCTATGGATATACTTATATCAAGTAATCTTGAGCGGTTATTATATGATCTTTCAGGGAAAAACAGCGATAAAGTAAACAAATGGATGGATAGCCTTAATAAAACCGGTAAATATACAGTTGATGATGATATTAAAGAAAAAATAAGCAAAATTTTTGCAGCTGGTTTTTGTGATGATATACAAACTAAGGCTACAATAAAAGATATGTTTGATAAAGGATATCTTAGCGATACGCATACAGCTGTTGCTATTAAAGTTTATAAAGATTATGTAGCTGATAAAAACGATAATACCCCTACTGTTATTGCTTCTACAGCAAGCCCTTATAAATTTTCATCCAGCGTGCTTGAAGCTTTATGTGGTAATTGTGATGATATCAGCGAATTTGATAAAGTTAATAAACTTTATGAAACGACTAAAATGCCGGTACCTAAATCATTGCAGAAATTAAAGAATAAAGAAATCAGATTTAAAATATCATGTGAAAAAGATGATATGGAAAATACCGTATTAAATGAACTTATAAAATAAAAAAGAATTATGCGGGGAATAAATAGCATAGAGTAAGCGTACAACTTTTTATGCTGATTATTCCCCGCAAATAGAGAATATTAAGCTGTATAAATTAATATATTAGCTTATATTATTTGCTTTTAAATGTTGCGCAAACTGTGTCTGCTGAACTGATAGCATAAGTTGGGCCAACGCTTATTTCTTTAGCTGTGCAATAACATTCGCCGTCATGATGAACACAGTTTTTTACATCGCATACAACACCCTGGATACATTTACAAGAATCTGGTCTTGGATTTTTATCCATCTTTTGGCACCTCTTTTTTAATGATAAACTTATGGATATGCATCTATTAAATCTTAAGCATACCATGTCAATATTATTACACAAGTAAAGCTGATTATTCAAATTCAGAAGGGACGAACAAATGTCTATTTTTGCCATCGCAGATCTACATTTATCATTAAGCGCAAATAAACCAATGGATATCTTCAACGGTTGGGATAATTATGTTGATAAAATAAAATTAAATTGGGAAAAACTTGTAAAAAAAGATGATAGTGTAGTAATAGCCGGAGATATATCCTGGGCAATGGCATTGGAAGAATCACTAGCTGATTTTGAATTTATTAATAATTTACCTGGTACAAAATATATTTTAAAAGGCAATCATGATTTTTGGTGGGAATCCCGGACAAAAATGGAAAATTTTTTTAAAGAACATAATTTAAATACGCTTCATATTATTCATAACAGCGCGGCGGCATGTGAAAATATAGCTATATGCGGGACAAGAGGCTGGTTTTATGATGCTGAAAATGATAATAAGGTGTTGTTACGTGAAGCGAATAGGCTTAATACATCAATAATTGAAGCTGAAAAGATAGGTTTGCAGCCGATAGTATTTCTTCATTATCCGCCTTTATTTGATACTCAGGTATGCGAAGAAATAATGAATGTATTAAAACAACATGATATAAAAAAATGTTACTATGGACATTTACATGGCAATGCAATAAAAAAAGCGGTTATTGGAAAGCATTATGGCATTGATTTTAGGTTAATTTCATGTGATTTTATAGGTTTTACCCCTGTAGTGGTTGTATAATATAAATAATGGATTTTTATTAAAATACATGATATAATTAAACGATATTTTAAAGTTTATGGAGGAAATAAAATAATGAGTTTAAAATCTTTAGAAAAGCAGGAAAAAAGCAGAGTACAATTAATTATCGATGTTGATAAGGACACCTTTGCACAGGCAGTAACAAAATCATTTAAAAAGAATATTGGAAAAATTAATGTTCCTGGTTTTAGAAAAGGTAAGGCTCCGAGAGCATTTGTTGAGAAGTATTATGGCGAAGATATTTTCTATGATGATGCTATCAACGATGTATATCCTGCCGCTTTGGAAGAAGCCATAAAAGAATCAGAACTCAATGTTATTGACGACCGTCCAGAACTTGAAGTTATTAGCGTAGGTAAAGATGGACTTGAGTTTAAAGCAATAGTAGCAGTAAGACCAGAAGTAAAAATTGGCGAATATAAAGGACTTAAAGCTACAAAGGTTATCAAACCTGTAACTGATGAACAAGTAGACGCACAGTTATCACGTATGCAGGAACAAAACGCACGTATAATTGATGTAGAAGACCGTGCATCTGAAAACGGCGATACAGTTGTAATGGATTTTGAAGGATTTATAGACGGCCAGGCTTTTGAAGGCGGTAAAGGCGAAGGCTATGAATTAGTATTAGGTTCCAATACTTTTATCCCAGGCTTTGAAGATCAGATGGTAGGCCATAATATTGACGATAAATTTGACGTTAACGTTAAATTTCCGGAAGATTATCATGCAAGCGATTTAGCTGGAAAAGACGCTGTATTTAAAGTAACAGTTCATAATATAAAGAAAAAAGAACTTCCTGAGCTTGATGATGAATTTGCTAAAGATGTTAGCGAATATGATACACTTGATGAATTAAAAGAAAGCATTAAGAAAGAAATTGCTGAGAGACAGGAAAAATCTGCTGAAGATAATGTAGAAAACCAGCTTATTGATGAAATATTAAAAGATGTGGAAGCTGATATTCCTGATGTTATGATTGAACGCCGTGTAGACGATGCTATACATGATTTTGCACATCGTTTACAGCATCAGGGTTTAGATATTAATACTTATCTCCAATATACAAATCTTGATCCGGAAACTTTCCGTAGTTCATTTAAACCAAATGCTGAAAAACAGGTTAAAGTTAGACTTGCTCTTGAAGAAATTGTAAAGGCTGAAAATATTGAAATCAGTGATGAAGAATTAGAAAAAGAATTCCAGAATTTAGCTGAACAGTATAAAACTGATTTAGAAAAAGTTAAAGCTGTAATCCCGGCTGAAGATTTAAAACTAGATCTTGCTGTAGGCAAAGCTGTAGAAATTATCAAAGCAAATGCTGATGTTACTGTTACTGATAAAGAACCGGAACCAGTAAAAGTTGATGATGATACTCAGGCGTCTGGTTATAAATATGAACCAATTGATGAATCAGAAGAAAATAAAGAAGAGGAAAAGCAAGCTGAATAATACTTTTTTATTTTAAATTGATTGAATGGTAATATTTTGGACAATAATATGAAGCGTTAACAAAAAGTATTGACTAATCTTAAATTAAGACTATAATCATTTAAATGAAGTTTTACCGTCTGCATTAGCTTATAAAATAAAAAGATAAGCTAATGCAGACAAATTAGCTCTTAAAACATAATATAATGTGCATTATAGGGGCTATATTTTTTATATTGCCGGAGCACAACGGCGGAAAGGGAGAATAATATGAGTTTAGTACCAGTTGTAATTGAACAAACCAACAGGGGCGAACGTTCATATGATATTTTTTCACGCCTGTTAAATGACAGAATTATTATGCTGTCAGAAGAAGTAAATGATACAACAGCAAGTTTAGTTGTAGCTCAGCTGTTGTTCTTAGAAAGCCAGGATCCAGATAAAGATATAAGCCTTTATATAAATAGTCCTGGCGGATCTATAACTGCTGGTATGGCTATTTATGATACAATGCAGTATATAAAATGCGACGTATCTACAATATGTATAGGCATGGCTGCAAGTATGGGTGCATTTTTATTAGCATCAGGGGCTAAAGGTAAACGTCTTGCATTACCAAACAGCGAAATTATGATACATCAGCCTTTAGGCGGTATGCAAGGCCAGGCTACAGATATAAAAATACATGCTGACCGTATTATAAGAATAAAGAAACAGTTAAATAATATATTAGCTGATGTAACAGGTAAACCAATTGAAATAATTGAACGCGATACAGAACGTGATAATTTTATGTCAGCACAGGAAGCTGCTGAATACGGACTTGTTGATAAGGTTATTTCAACAAGATAAAAATTTGGGGGATATATATTGAATGGCCAGAAATGACGATATGAGAGATAGAACAGTACGCTGCTCATTTTGTGGAAAAACACAGGATCAAGTAAAAAGGCTTATTGCTGGACATGGAGTCTATATTTGTAATGAATGTGTTGAATTATGTTTTGATATAATAGATGATGAAGAAAATGCATTATCACATAAACATGAAGAAGAAAAACCAGCTCTGACTAGCCTTCCAAAACCAAAGGAAATTAAAGCTGTTCTTGATGAATATGTCGTTGGACAGGATGAAGCAAAAATATCATTATCCGTAGCGGTTTATAATCATTATAAGAGGATTTTCTTTGAAAGTGAAAATACAACAGAACTGCAAAAGAGCAACGTAATACTTCTCGGACCAACAGGTGTTGGTAAAACGTTACTTGCCCAAACGCTGGCCAAAACATTAAACGTACCGTTTGCTATTGCAGATGCTACAACTTTAACAGAGGCTGGATATGTAGGCGAAGATGTTGAAAACATTCTTTTAAGGCTTATACAGGCTGCAAATTATGATGTAGAATTAGCTGAAAAAGGCATAATCTATATTGATGAAATTGATAAAATTGCGCGTAAATCAGAAAATCCATCAATAACGCGCGATGTATCAGGTGAAGGCGTACAGCAGGCGCTTTTGAAAATATTAGAAGGTACTGTATCAAATGTACCTCCGCAAGGTGGAAGAAAGCATCCACAGCAGGATTTTATACAAATTGATACTACTAATATCCTATTTATATGCGGCGGGGCTTTTGATGGCCTTGAAAAGATTATTGAAAAACGTATAGGTACGTCTGTTATGGGATTTGAAGCTGATATAAAATCTAAAAATGACATTGAAGCTATAGAAATATATAAAAATGTTATACCTGCAGATTTAGTAAAATTCGGCCTTATCCCAGAATTGGTTGGACGTCTTCCAATAATAACCGCTTTGCATGCGTTGGATTCCGATGCTCTAGTAAGGGTTTTATGTGAACCTAAAAATTCTATATTAAAACAATATGTAAAATTATTTGAATTGGATGGTATAGAATTAAAATTCACACCTGAAGCTTTAAAAGCTATAGCAGATATAACAATAGAGAGAAAAACAGGCGCCAGAGGCCTTCGGGGAGTAATGGAAAATCTTTTAATGCCTCTTATGTTTGAAACGCCATCTGACAGTACTATTGATTCTATTTTAATTGATGAAGATACTGTTAAAGGTTTAAATAAACCTAAAATGACAAATAATAGAACGAAAAGTTCAGTTCAGTTAAAATTACCTTCATCAGGAAGAAATAGAAAAGAATCTGTATCATAACAGCAGCCGCTTTTTTAAGCGGCTGTTTTTTATGCTTAAAATTTATGTAATCTTATTTATTTTATTATGCAAAACATACTTTCCAAATATACTATATCAAAATTGATTGCAATATTCGACATTTTACTGTATGATGTATGGAAACTAGGCTTCTTTTTAAGGGCGCGAATTTTATGGGGACAAATATGAATATAGATAACAGCCGTATACCGGTTATAGCATTGCGTGGTTTAGTGCTTTTCCCAAATATGACATTACATTTTGATGTAGGCCGTAAAAAATCAATATTAGCATTAAATGAAGCAATGAAATCCGGACAAATGGTATTTCTCACCCCTCAGAAAAGTATTATGTTGGATGATCCTAAAGCAGATGATCTATATAACATAGGTGTTATCGCAAAAATACGTCAAATATTAAAAATGACTAATGATACGGTACGGGTTGCAGTTGAGGGTATATCAAGAGCACGCATAATAGCTATGGTCAATACAGACCCGTTTTTTGAAGCAGAAATTCAGGAAATAGAAGAAACACCAGTATCAGATCAAATATTATCAATGGCTCTTTTGAGAGAAATACAAGAGAGTTTTGACGAATATGCTGAACTTGCTGAAAAGATATCTCCAGATGTAGTACTAAATGTGTTATCAGCCGATGATCCAGGAAGATTAGCTGATTACATAGCATCAAATATTATGCTCAGGTTTGATGAAAAACAAAAAATATTATCACAAATTAATCATATAAAACGTACAGAAGCGCTTATAGAAATCTTAAAAACTGAAAATGAAGTATTATCCATGGAAAAGGAAATACATGACAGGGTTCGTGAGCGCTTAGATCAAAATCAACGGGAATATTATCTTCGTGAACAAATAAAAGTAATATCCCAGGAATTGGGCGATAGTGATAATCCTCAGGAAGAAGCAGAAAATTATAGAGATACTGTTAATAAAATGGATCTTCCTGAAGAAGTCAGTGAAAAATTATATAAAGAAATAGATAAATTATTCAAAATGCCATCCGGTTCACATGAAGCTTCTGTAATACGTAATTATCTTGATATGGTATTGGAACTTCCATGGAATAAAGTATCAAAAGAACAGACAGATTTAAAAAAGGCTAAAAAAATTCTTGATAACGATCATTATGGTATGAACAAAATCAAGGAAAGGATATTAGAACTGATTGCTGTAAGAAAATTGGCTCCGGATATTAAAGGGCAAATAATTTGTCTTGTAGGCCCGCCGGGAGTTGGTAAAACTTCGGTTGCTAAATCTATAGCAAGAGCTATGGGAAGAAAATATGCCCGTATTTCTTTAGGCGGCGTACGCGATGAATCTGATATACGCGGACACAGAAAAACTTATATAGGCGCAATGCCTGGAAGAATTATTACTGCAGTTAATCAGGCGGGATCTAAGAATCCATTGATATTGCTTGATGAAGTGGACAAGTTGGGTAATGATTTCAGAGGCGATCCATCTTCTGCATTATTGGAAGTTTTGGATTCAGAACAAAACAGTGCATTTAGAGATCATTATATAGAAGTACCTTTTGATTTAAGCGATGTATTATTTGTAACAACAGCTAATTATGCTCAAAACATACCAGAACCGTTATATGACCGTATGGAAATAATTGAATTATCAAGTTATACTCAGGATGAAAAATTTAATATAGCTAAAAAATATCTTATAGTTAAGCAATTGAAAAAACATGGGCTTAACAAAAGGGTATGCAAAATAACCGATGAAGCTATTAATATACTTATCGACGGGTATACAAGAGAAGCGGGTGTGCGTACATTAGAACGCCAAATCGCTACTATATGCAGAAAATCAGCTAAAATGATAGCGTCAAATGAATGTAAATCAGTTACTATAAATGAAGAAATGCTGGAAAAAATGTTAGGTCCTAAGAAATATAAACGTGATGAAATTGATAAAGAAAATGAAATCGGTTTAGTAAATGGGCTTGCATGGACGTCAGTAGGCGGAGAACTGCTGCCAATTGAAGTTGCAGTTATGGATGGTACTGGTAAATTAGAGCTTACCGGATCTTTAGGCGATGTTATGAAAGAATCTGCAAAAGCAGCTGTAAGTTATATAAGAGCAAACTGCGATAAATATGGCATTAGCAAAAACTTTTATAAAAATAAAGATATTCATATACATGCGCCGGAAGGAGCTGTGCCAAAAGACGGTCCGTCAGCCGGTATAAGTATGGCGACTGCTATGATTTCAGCTTTATCAAATATTCCTGTTAAAGGTAATGTTGCTATGACTGGAGAGATTACTCTTAGAGGCAGGGTATTGCCAATTGGCGGATTAAAAGAAAAATCTATGGCAGCTTACCGCAATGGGATAAAAACGGTTATTATACCTGAAGATAATTTACCGGATTTAGCACTAATAGCTGATGTTGTCAAAAATAATGTTGAATTTATACCTGCAAAAGTATTGGATACAGTTTTAGATAATGCTTTAGTAGGCGGGATACCTAAAAATAATAACAGTAAGATTAAACCAGAATCAAAAGATGCTATAAATATACAAAGTGAAAAAATTACAAATGCTATAGCGCAATAATTAATCTTTAATGGAGGTGATTTTTTGGCTGAGGGTTTACTTAATTTTAATAATGTACAGTTTGAGACATCAGCAGGAGTTGGAAAACAGCTTATAAAATCCGATCTGCCGGAAGTAGCTTTTTCAGGAAAATCCAATGTAGGAAAATCATCTTTAATAAATAAGATATTAAACAGAAAATCTATAGCTAGGGTTAGTTCTACTCCTGGAAAAACGACAACAGTTAATTTTTTTAAACTTGATGGAGTTAGATTAGTGGATTTGCCTGGTTATGGTTATGCAAAAGTATCACAAGGAGAACGTAAACGCTGGTCTGAACTTATGGAGCAATATTTTAATTCCGGACGAGATATCAGACTTATTGTTCAGCTGCTTGATATGAGGCATCCTCCCACAAAGGATGATTTAGATATGCTGCATTTTCTTGAGCAATCAGGATTAAATTATATGATAGCGCTTACTAAGAGTGATAAACTTAATAAAACTCAAACTGAACAACGGCTTAACAGCATTGAAAAGGAATTAGAATTTATTGAACAGGATGTTATAGCAATTCCATTTTCATCAGTACGAGGCGATGGTGTGGAAGAAGTGAGACATATTATTTCAAATGCAGTTTTAGGTGAAATATAAAGCCATTTTGAAATGATATGTTAAAAGATATAAGGGGGAAAGATATTTGTTTATTTATGAAGATATCGTAGGAACAAATGAACAGGGTAATATGACTATAGGCGGATGCGATACCGTAGAATTGGCTAAAAAATATGGTACGCCGTTATATGTCATGGATGAAAATGCTATACGCAAAGCATGCAGAAGTTTTAAACATTCTATCGATAATTATTATCATGGTAACGGTTTAGTATTATTTGCAAGCAAAGCATTTTCATGTAAAGAAATATATCGTATTATCAATGAAGAAGAATGCGGTGTAGACGTTGTATCAGGCGGTGAATTATATACAGCGTTATCAGTAGATTTTCCTGCTGAAAAAATAGTTTTCCATGGAAATAATAAAACTGCTGATGAACTGAGAATGGCTTTGGATAATAATGTCGGAAGAATAATTGTTGATAATATGACAGAGCTTGAATTACTTAGTAAATTAGCTGAACAACGTCAAAAAACCCCTAAAATTATGCTGAGAATTAAACCAGGCATAGACGCGCATACGCATGACTTTATTAAGACTGGTCAAATAGACAGTAAATTTGGATTTGCGCTTGAAACAGGAGAAGCTTTTGAAGCGGTAAAAAAATCAATAAATTATAAAAATATTGAATTTACAGGCATTCATTGTCATATTGGTTCTCAAATTTTCGATACTGCTCCATTTGAAGCTGCGGCTGATGTTATGTATAGTTTTGCTGAGATGGTAAAATTAGAATTGGGATTTGAAATTAAAGAAATTAATCTTGGCGGCGGATTTGGTATAAAATATACAGGTCGTGATAATCCAACAGATTTAGATAGATATATGAGTCATGTAGCCAAGGTACTTAAACAGAAATCTGAACAGTTTGGTATGTACATGCCGAGAATATTTATAGAACCTGGACGTTCTATAGTAGGACCTGCTGGTTTGACTTTATATACAGTGGGAGATGTAAAAACTATACCGGATATAAGGACATATGTCGCTGTAGATGGAAGTATGTGTGATAATCCAAGATATGCGCTTTATCAAGCAGCTTATGATGTATATATAGCTAATAAAGCTACACAGCCGCGTGATTTTGTCGCGACTATTGCGGGAAGATGCTGTGAAAGCGGAGACTTAATACAGGAAAATACAAAAATACAAACTCCTGAAGTAGGAGATATAGTAGCTGTTTTAGCAACTGGCGCTTATAATTATTCTATGTCGTCTAATTATAACAGACTGCCAAAACCGGCTGTTGTATTTGTAAAGGACGGACAATCTCGTATTGTAGTAAAACGTGAGACTTATGAAGACATTATTCGTAATGATATATAAAGTTAAATTTATGTAAATAATAAAATTTTAAGCCGGAACTAATTTGTTCCGGCTTTACTTTTATGCTATACTGTGCTAAACTATTTTTAAAGTATATTTAATTATTGATAATATTTTCTTACATATAAAAATTGTATGTTTGGAGGTTTTTATATAATGAATTCAAAAATTAGGGATGAAAATGTTGATTTTCTATTTGAAGCGATATTAACCTTAAAATCAGTAGATGAATGTTATGAATTTTTTGAGGATTTATGTACTATAAAAGAAATAAAAGCTATGGCGCAGCGTTTAGTTGTGGCAAAAATGCTCACAGAAAAATGTGTATACAGCGATATTGTAGCTAAAACCGGAGTAAGTACAGCTACAATAAGCCGTGTAAACCGTTCGCTTTATTATGGCAATGATGGATATAGTATAACATTTGAACGGATGGATAATAAGCAAGAGTGCAAGGATGAGGAAAAATAATGAGCGGATATGGTATTTTTGCGCAGTATTATGATAAATTAACCAATAATGTTGGATATGATAAACAGGCGGAATATTTAATCCGCCTGTTTGACTTGCATGGCAAAAGACCATCATTAATGTTGGATTTAGCCTGCGGTACAGGAAATATGTCGATAAGATTGGCTAAAGATGGGATAAGTGTAATCGGAGCGGATATGTCGCCTGATATGCTTTATAAAGCACAGCAAAAAGCTATGGCTGAAAATTTAGATATATTATTTATATGCCAGAAAATGCAGGATATTGATTTATACGGTACTATTGATGGTGCAATATGTACATTAGATAGTATAAATCATCTCTTACGGCCTCAGGATATTCAGAGAGTATTTGATAAAGTGTCTTTATTTATGGAAAAAGACGGTCTTTTTATATTTGATGCAAATACAATTTACAAACATGAAAAAATTTTAGCAGATAATGTATTTGTATATGAATTGGATGATGTATTTTGTGTATGGCAAAATGAATATAATAATAAAAATAATATAGTTAATATTACATTGGATTTTTTTGAAAGAGATGGACAATGCTATTTTAGAAGGACTGAACATTTCAGTGAACGAGCATATTCTGATACTGAATTGGTTGAGATGCTAAATAAATCAGGATTTGAATTATGCGCTATATATGGAGATTATAAATTAGAAGAACCGGATGATAAATGTCAAAGAAAAGTATTTGTGGCAAGAAAAATGGAGGAAACAAATGGGAAAATTGATTAGATGTATAACAAAAGACGGATCTATAGTTGCATCAGCTGTTGATTCAACAGATATAGCAGCAAAAGCTGAAAAAATACATGTTACATCGGCTGTAGTAACAGCAGCTCTTGGCAGAATGTTATCAGCTGCCTCTTTAATGGGAGCTATGCTTAAAGGTGATAAGGATACTATAACATTAAGAATAAGCGGGGGAGGACCTATTGGCGCTGTGATAGCTGTAGGCGACAGTAAGGGCAATGTAAAAGGATATGTAGTAAATCCAGTTGTAGAATTGCCTTTAAATGAACATGGTAAATTGGATGTAGGAGGAGCGGTCGGTAAAGACGGTATGCTGACTGTTATAAGAGATTTTGGCTTTGGCGAGCCATATACGGGACAAATACCAATTGTATCAGGTGAAATTGCAGAAGATATTACAAATTATTATGCAATAAGCGAACAGGTACCTACTGTATGCGCTTTAGGAGTATTGGTAAATCCTGACCTTACAGTAAAAGCGGCAGGAGGTTTATTAATTCAGTTATTGCCATTTGCTGATGATAAATCTATTGATATATTGGAAAAAAATATACAAAATCTCCCGTCCATTACAAATATGATTACATCCGGCCTAAGTCCTCAACAGATATGTGAAAAGGCTCTGGAAGGTTTTGAAGTAGAAGTTTTAGATAGCTTTGAAGCTGAATATAAGTGCGACTGCAGCCGGGATAGAGTAGAAAATGCCTTGGCTACATTATCAAGCCCTGAACTTCTCAGTTTAGCTGATGAAAATGGACAAGCGGAAGTATGCTGTCATTTTTGTAATAAAAAATATCATTTTAGCAAAGAAGATTTGATTGAATTGGATAAAAGCAGACATACTAAATAATTTTAAACCATAACTTATTAAAAATTTTTTAGAAGTATTATATAAATATTTATTATTTTCTTTGTGTATTGATAATATAATATAAAAGACAACCTATACTGGAAGGAGGTAATAAATTTGAATATAAAAAATAATGTATCACAATCGGAAAATAAACATCATGTTACTGCAATTATTGTTGCAGCTGGTAATTCTACAAGGATGGGTTCAGAACAAAGCAAACAGCTTATAGAAATACTTGATAAACCGGTTATAGCGTGGACTATCGGAGCTTTCCAGGATTCCAATTTAATCGATGATATAGTTGTTGTATGCCGTCAGGAAGATTTGCTTAATTTTTATGATATAACTTCATATTTTGAATTTGATAAAGTAACAACAGTAGTGACCGGCGGAGCATCCAGGCATGAATCAGTATTAAAAGGCATACAATCGGCAAACCAAAATACAGAATTTTTTGCTATACATGATGGAGCACGCCCGCTTATTTTAACTGATGATATAAATAAGGTTATTAAAGCTGCCTTTGCTGTAAAAGCTGCTACTTTAGGAGTACCTGTTAAGGATACTATTAAATTTACCTATCCATCGGGTATTATTAAATCTACGCCGGATAGAAGCAATATCTGGTCGGTTCAAACACCGCAGGTATTCGAAAAAGAACTTTACTTAAACGCATTAAAACATGCATCAAATTTAGGCAGAGAATTTACAGACGACTGCCAGTTAATTGAAAATACAGGCAATCCTGTAATGATGTGTGAAGGTGATTATACAAATATAAAAATAACAACTCCAGAAGATATATATGTTGCGGAAGATATATTGAAAGAAAGGGAAGGCTATGAGGATAGGGCATGGATATGATGTACATAGGCTGGTAGAAGGGCGTAAGTTAATATTAGGCGGGGTTGAAATCGAATATGAAAAGGGACTATTAGGTCATTCTGATGCTGATGTAGTCACTCATGCGATTTGTGATTCTTTATTAGGCGCTGCGGCTTTAGGAGATATAGGCGGATATTTTCCTGACAGCGATATAAAATATAAGGGGATAGACAGCCTTATATTATTAAAAGAAGTGTGTCAAATTTTAAGAAATAATAATTACAGTATAAATAATATTGATGCAACTATAATAGCTCAGGCGCCAAAATTAGCTTCATATATTAATAAGATGAGAGAAAATATAGCAAAAGCATGTTTAATAGATATATCAAAAGTAAGTATTAAAGCAACAACAGAAGAACATCTTGGATTTACTGGAAATGGACAGGGAATAGCCGCGCATAGCGTATGCCTTATTAATGAAGATAAATAAGTCATTAAATAAGCTGTTATTTACTGACAATATTGTTGCCTCTAACATATACTGATAACAAGTTCAGTATAAAAAATGAGTACTGTATTTTATTTGAACAGTAATAAAAAATAGAGGTGAACAATATGCAAATGGGTCAATTGCCTTTTATAATGACAAATTCAATAACTTATGCAATAAAAGGCCGTGATTATTTAAATAGAAACGGCATAAGAGCTTATATAGAAAGAACACCAAAGGGTAAAGATAATACAGGTTGCGGATATAGTATTTATGTAAACGGCGATATAAATTATGCAAGGAATCTGTTAAAACAGGCCGGCATAAAAATTAAAGAAACCGGTGGTAATCGGACTTTATGATATATTTAGATAACGCCGCAACAACTTATCCGAAACCAAGAAGTGTAATTGAAGCTATGAAAAGCGGTATAGAAAAATATGGAGCTAATCCTGGAAGAGGCTCATTTAAAATGGCTATAGCGGCTTCAGAGAAAGTATATGAATGCCGTCAGACAGCAGCAGAATTATTTAATGCTGATGGAGCTGAAAATGTTGTATTTACTTTAAACTGCACACATGCGGTTAATATGGCGTTAAAAGGTATATTAAAACGAGGCGACCATGTAATAACATCATCGTTAGAGCATAATGCTGTAATGCGGCCGCTTATGAAATTAAGAAAATGCGGCATTTCCCATAGTGTAGCAAGGGTATATCCAGAAGATAATGAAAAAACTGTAGAAAATTTCCGTAAACTTATTCAGCCTAATACAAAAATGATAATTTGTATGCATGCGTCTAATGTATTTGGAATAAGATTACCAATTGAACGCATAGGCGAATTATGCAGGCAGAAACATCTAATATTTGTTGTAGATGCTGCGCAATCAGCAGGTATTCTGCCGATTGATATGAAAAATATGAATATATCTGTATTGTGTTTACCGGGCCATAAAGGATTATACGGCCCAGCAGGTACGGGTATGCTTATAGTAAATGGGCCAATAAAGCTTGATACTATTATTGAAGGCGGTACAGGGAATAATTCTGCTCAATTTGTCCAGCCGGATGATTTACCAGAACGTTTAGAAAGCGGTACGATAAATCTACCGGGTATAATGGGATTGAAAGCGGGTATGGATTTTGTAAAAGAGAAGACTACAAATAGGATTTTATTGCATGAAATGGTATTAATGCAAAGATGCTATGATGCATTAAGTAGTAATCCTAATATAGAATTATATATGCCAAAACCTACTAAAAATTATTTTGTACCATTAATTTCATTTAATATAAAAGGAAAAGACTGTTTTGAAACAGCAGATATATTATCTGAAAAGGATATAGCAACCAGAGCAGGACTTCATTGCAGTCCAGCTGCGCATAAATGTTTTAATACATTTGAAAGCGGTACGGTGAGAATATGCCCATCAGCTTTTTCAACAAATCAAGATATAGATTGTTTTATAAATTGTATTAATAATATTAGTAAATAGAGTATAAAAAATATTTGCAAATTGATGTTATCATGATAAAATATAATATAATAGTATAAATTCTTTATAAAACTTTAATATAAAATAAGTGCCGTATATCTCAGGCAGAATGGACGATATAAAATGGGAGATTTTTTTTCATCTCTTTGGCAAAATTTAAAAGGGATTCAAAATGTATTCCAATGGAATGATCTGTTTGATATTTTAATTGTTACTATAATTATTTATACAGCGATTAAAATATTGCGTGATATGAGGGCGCAGCAGCTTGTAAAAGTAGTAATATTCTTTCTATTGGCATATGGTGCGGCGGAACTTTTTGGTTTAAATACACTATTAACTATATTGCAGTTAATAGCGCCTGTAAGTATTACGATACTAGTAGTTTTATTCCAGCCAGAACTGCGAAGAGCCTTAGAAAAACTTGGACGTACTAAATTTAGTAAATTAAATATACTGCCTTTTAGTCAGGATACTGATGAAGAACGTATTAAAATAATAAAACGTGCTATTAAGACAGTATGTGATTCAGCTATAATCCTGCAAAGGCAGCGTATGGGTGCACTTATAGTATTTGAAAATGAAATTGCTTTAACCGATATTGTTAATACCGGTACCTATATAGATGCTTATCCAAGCGCTGAATTAATATGTAATATATTTTATAATAAAGCTCCATTGCATGACGGTGCATTGGTAATACGTGACGGCAGGCTTCATACAGCTGCATGTATTCTCCCATTGTCGTCAAACTTAGAGATAAGCAGTGAATTAGGAACACGACATCGTGCAGCTTTAGGTATGAGCGAATCATCAGATGCAATTATAGTTGTTGTTTCAGAAGAAACAGGAGCTATATCAGTTGCTATGGGCGGAACTTTAAAACGTAATCTGCCTATAAATGAAGTACGGTCTATTCTTGAGACCAATTTTAGCGCTGTTAAAGATGATCAGGCTAATGGTTCTAAGACTCCATTTTGGAGGAAATCAAAATGAAAAAAATAAGAATACAGAAATTTAGTATGAAACATCTGTTTAGCAATAATAAATTTTTATTTGTAATATCTATTTTAATTGCTATAGTCTTATGGATGGTATTTGTATTAAATTCAAAAAATGAAGTTCCACAAACAATAAATAACGTGCCTATTCATATTGATACAAGCGGTTTATCCAGCCATTTGAGTATTATAGAAGGAGCTGAACAGACAGCAAATGTAACAATATCTGGTAAACGTCTTGCAGTAAGCCAGATAACAAAAGATGATATTCAGCTGACAGCAGAAATTAATGCTGGTTATGTTACTGGAGCTGGTACGTTGCCGTTTAATATTAATGCTAAAATTGTATCTAATAAATCAGGTTTAGATGATGTTAGAATAATTGAAATTGATCCTAAAACAATCCAAATTACTTTTGATACATTTACATCAAAAGAAATACCAATCCAAATTGATGATAGTAATATCAGCGCTTCAGATGGATATATCAAGATGGGTACTTTAAGTGATATAGAAAATGTTGTAGTATCTGGACCATCTGCTGTTCTGGATCGTATTGATTCTGCTGTAGCTACAATAGATGGCAGTAAACAATTGAGCGCTTCTGAATCGTTTATTGTAGCGATAAAATTATATAGTAAAGATGGTTCTGAAATAAATGCTGAACAAGAAAATATTGAACTCAATTATAAAGAAACTAGAGCTACAGTAAATATATATAAACGTGCAGAATTAACTTTAAATGTTGGGTTTACTAATCAGCCTACAGAATATCTTGAACAAGATATAGGATATACTATAACACACAGGTATATAGAAGTAGCAGCTCCGGAAGATAAGCTTAATGAAACAGAATTTACTATTGGTACAATAGATTTCCGTGATATTGCACCTGGTTCAACATTTACGTTCCCTGTTGAACTGCCTGAAGGTTATACTAATATAGATAATATAACCGAGGTTACTGTTACTCCTGATACTGAAGGACTTGTTACAAAACAATTAGATGTAAGAACTTTTAATGTTATTAATGTTCCATCTAATAAAATAGTGACAGTCAGCAGCAGACAAATAGCGGATGTAATAGTTGTAGGCGATCCTAATATGTTAACTGATTTAACATCTGATGATTTATATGCTGAAATATCATGGAATAATATCAGCGGAAGTACTGGAGAAGTAGTAGTACCAGTACGAATCAGGATTAAGCAGATAAGTAATTGCTGGGTATATGGCAAATATGAAGTATCTGTTAAAATTACTGATAATATTGCTGTATCAAGTGTAACTTAATATTATAATTTGCTATAATATTAGCGCAGGATAAGAGTGCAAAAACTTATCCTGCGCTAAGCTATATTATTCTAAATCAAACAATATATAAAAATGAAAGTAAAAATATGCAACATAATATTAAAGAAAACATCTCTGGTTGCGTTACCGTAAAAAAGGGGGGCGCCTGCGTGCAACCATATTTCATATGGTTGCCAAATGCAAAATAATTTGTTAAATAAAGAAACTGAGTATTTAAGGAAATATTTATTTGCCTTTTTAACTCAGCCTGAGATATATAAGAAATTATTTTGCGTAAAGCGCATCCTTTGGATGCGCTGCGCAGGCGCCCCCATGAACGGTACTTTTACATTATCTTTTGTTTTTTTATTTTATTATAATTTTTTGTTTTGAGTGATTTAAATTATCTTAGAAAAAGCTATTTAAAATTTAAAAGTTATGATATTAAATGCTTCTCAAATATTTTATGTATTGTAATTAAATATAAAGCATATATTTAATTGATATGTTATATGAATGGGGGAGAAGCAATTGACAAGAGCTGATAAAACTTATTTTTCAATATTTGGAGCATTGCTGATAATATTTGGAGCGGCTATGACAGGTATAAATAATTCAGCTCAAATGGTAAGTAATACTTCACAAGATATAATAGAAAGACAACAGATAGTTTTGGATGCAGGGCATGGCGGATTAGACGGAGGTTCTGTAGCAGCAGATGATACAGTAGAAAAGGATATAAATTTAGCAATTACTTTAAAATTAAAAGATATATTGAACTTTATGGGATTTGATGTAATATTAACAAGAGAAACAGATGTCTCATTACATGATGAGACTAAAAAAACTACGCATGGGAAAAAAGTATCCGATTTAGAAAACCGTTTGGATATAATTAATGATCATCCAGATAGTATTTTTATTAGTATACATCAAAATCATTTTCCACAAAGCAAATATAAAGGCACACAGGTATTTTATTCATCAAATAATGAAGAAAGTATAAAAATTGCTCAAAGTATACAACAAAGGATAATAAATGATTTACAAAATGATAATAACCGTGCTATAAAAGATATAGGAACAGCTTCTTATCTTATGAAAAATTCAAAAGTACCGTCTGTATTAATAGAGTGCGGTTTTATCAGTAATAATGAAGATTTAGCTAATCTGAAAAATGATGAATATCAAAAGAAATTTTCATTTTCTGTATTGTGCGGTTTAATGGAAGCAGTAAATCAACAGAATGAAAGTACATTTACTCATGTAACAGATGTATTTGAATAAAAAAATATAAGGAGGATAAAATGGCTCCA